>JBAPYE010000142.1:0-5599 GCA_049284575.1 Desulfobacterales bacterium | reverse complement strand
GTGTTTACCCCGAGGGCCTGGAGCAGGCGGATGCCCCGGGGGATGTGGCGGCCGACGGTTTCCAGCCCGTGGGAGTCGTCGCCGGGTACGATGGCGATGCCCATCGCGTGCGCGGCCTGCAGGATGGGGCCGGCGATGTAGGGCTCCGGCGCGCCTTTGGCCAGGGCGCGCACGTTGAAGTCGAGTATCAGACCCAGATCCCGGATACAGGCCAGATTCCGCCGGATGCGGGCCCGGATCTCCGGCCGTTCCAAGCGCGCACGGTAGTCCGGGTCGTAGATCCGCACCAGGTCGAAGTGGCCCACCACCGCCGGCTTGAGGGCTTCGATCATCTCCAGCTGGAGGTCGAAATAGCGGATGTAGAGGGTGTCCAGCCCCCCGACCGCGCGGGCGGCCAGGGCATAGGCCGCCGGGGAGAAATCGAAGTTGAGATCGGCCACATGGTGAACCGACCCGACCAGGTAATCGGGCGCGAAGGCGGCGACCAGCTCGCGGACAAATGTGGTCGCGCCGCTGTAAGTTTCGGTTTCCATCCCGATGAAGACCGTCAGCCGGTCGGCGAAGGCGGCCTGCAGGCGGCGGCCGGTGACGATGTAGCGGGCAAAGCGCTCCCGCAGGGCCCGGGCGTCCAGGCCGGCGGCGACCTCGTCCGGGTAGCGAAAGTGGTCGCCGGCCGGCGGCATGTGTTCGGTGATGCCGACCCAGGCGAAGCCCTGGGCGGCGTACGCCTCCAGAATGGCCTCGAGGCTGTCGCCGGCATGCTGACAGAATTCACCGCTGTGGCCGCCGTGGATCGATACCAGGGCGGGGGGGGCGCTCGCTGTCATCGGGACCTCCTTTTGGGTGGGGGGTGGCAACGCTATCTTTATATCGGATCAGCCCCGCGAGAGCAAATTGCCCGATAAACCGGTTGTCGCCGCTGGAAACTCCGGGTGGTAATGGTTATTTTTGAAATCTAAAAGCCCGATGGGATGCTGCCGGCTTGTTTTTCCCACCCATTTCGACTAATAAACAGAACAGTCGGCCGGGGTGGCGGGCCGGGGCCTTCGGTTGCGGGGGCGCGGGTTGGCCGCCTTCCCATTGCGAAAGGCGCTTGCCATGACCTATCGAAACGTTGAAGACACCATGGGCACCGTGCGTGTGCCGGTCGATGCCTACTACGGGCCCCAGACCCAGCGGGCGGTCGAAAATTTTCCCATCAGCGGCCTTCGTTTTGCGCCGGTCTTGATCCACGCCTTGGCGCTCGTCAAGCGCGCCGCGGCGGAGGTCAACGGGCAGCTCGGGCTTTTGGACGGCGATGCCGCGCGGGCCATAGCCGCCGCCGCCCAGGAGGTCCGGGACGGGCGATGGGCGGACCAGTTCGTGGTGGACGTGTTCCAGACCGGCTCGGGCACCTCCACCAACATGAATATGAACGAGGTGTTGGCCACCCGCGCCAACGAAATTCTGACCGGGCGCAGGGCCCCCCGACAGCCGGTGCACCCCAACGACCACGTCAACCTGGGGCAGTCGAGCAACGACGTGATTCCCTCGATCATCCACATCGCGGCCCTGGGGATACTGCACGCTGAGTTGCTGCCCGCTCTCGAGGGCCTTCACGCGGCCCTTGACGCAAAGGCCAGGGCCTTTGCCGACGTCCCCAAGATCGGGCGCACCCACCTGCAGGATGCGGTCCCGATGACCCTCGGGCAGGTATTTTCCGGTTTCGCGCGCCAGGTGGCGCTGGCCCAGGACCGCCTGGCGGGTGTGACCGGTCGCCTGGCGGAGCTGGCTCTCGGGGGAACGGCCGTGGGTACCGGTGCCAACACCCATCCGGCCTTTGCCGCGCGCGTGATCGCTGAAATTGCGGCCGCCACGGGGCTGCCTTTCCGGGAGGCCGTCAATCACTTCGAGGCCCAGGCCGCCCGGGATGCCGCGGTTGAAACCAGCGGCGCGCTCAAAACCCTGGCGGTCAGCCTGACCAAGATTGCCAACGACCTGCGCTGGCTCTCCTCGGGACCCCGCTGCGGCATTGGGGAAATCAC
This sequence comes from Desulfobacterales bacterium, assembly GCA_049284575.1. Classification (GTDB taxonomy): domain Bacteria; phylum Desulfobacterota; class Desulfobacteria; order Desulfobacterales; family JAABRJ01; genus JAABRJ01. The sequence continues at coordinate 3,575 of JBAPYE010000142.1, read as the reverse complement.
GCTGCCGGCGCTGCAGCCGGGCTCCTCCATCATGCCCGGCAAGATCAACCCGGTGATTCCCGAGGCGGTCCTGCAGGTGGCGGCCCAGGTCATCGGCAACGACACGGTCATCACCCTCGGCGGCCAGGCCGGCAATTTCGAGCTCAACGTGATGCTGCCCGTTGTGGCCCACAACCTGTTGCAGTCCCTGCAGTTGCTGGCGGCCGCGGCGAGGGTCCTGTCCGAAAAATGTGTGGCCGGCATCCAGGCCAACCGCGAGCGCGCCGCCGGCTTTATCGCCCAAAGTCTGGCCCTGGCCACCAGCCTGGTGCCCGATATCGGCTACGATGCCGCGGCAGCGGTGGCCAAGCGCGCCTATGCCAGCGGCAGGACGGTCGAAGCGGTGGTGCGTGCCGAAAAGCTTCTACCGCAAACACGGATCGACGAGATTTTTCGAAACCTTATTACCCAAGGAGAAAACCCATGAGCGCCAAAAAAACCTTCAAGATCCAGACGTCATGCCCCCAGTGCGGCTGCAGCGCCGTGTCCCACCTCTCCCCCGAAGAAATTCGGGAGCGCTTCGGTGACGTGCCCAACGTCGATATGGAGTGCTCCGAGTGCATGCTCAAGTACAGCACCCCCATGGAGAGCGCGTGCCCGGAATGGGACAAGGAGTGCAAGCTCAAGAAGTGAGGCTTGCCGCAACCCATTCCTAGCGGCCTGGCGCCTTGACCTGCGGTCGTGGCGCCACAGCCGTCCGCCCTTTTAACCCGGGCTTTAGCCCATGGGTTTTGGACACCCTCGCGCTGCAAACAGCCGCATTGCGGTTCCCGCGGCTGTCTCGCGGGGCAGGCGGCCGCCCGTCGCCGTCGCTTTGCGTGACCGCAGCAGGATCAGGATGAAATCCGTGAACGCCCCATCACTCTCCCAGGCCTACACCGGCTGGTCGCGCCTGAAACTCTTTCTGGCGCTTTCGCGAACTCCCCACGGGTTGATCGACATGACCACCCCGGCCTTCGCTGCGCTGTTGTGGCTGGGCGCCTTTCCCCCCTTTTCGGTCATGGTTCTGGGGGTGATCACCGCGTTTGCCGGCTACACGGCCGTGTATGCGCTCAACGACGTGATCGACTACCGGGCGGACCGCGAAAAGGCCCGCAAGGGCGGTTTCTGCGACGCCGGCGCGGACCTGGACGCGGTCATGATCCGCCACCCGATGGCCTGCGGATTCCTGAGTTTCCGCGAAGGGCTGCTCTGGGCCCTGGCCTGGGCGGTGCTGGCGCTGACCGGGGCCTATCTGCTCAACCCGGTGTGCGTGCTGATCTTTCTGGCCGGCAGCCTCCTGGAGGCGGTCTACTGTCTGCTGTGGAGGGTGACCCATCTGCGCACCCTGGTCAGCGGCGCCGTCAAAACCTCGGGGGCCGTGGCGGCGGTCTTTGCCGTCGATCCCCGGCCCGCGCCGGCTTTTGTGGTGACGCTGTTTCTGTGTCTCTTTTTTTGGGAAATCGGTGGCCAGAATGTCCCCAATGACTGGACCGATATCGAGGAGGACCGGCGTTTCAAGGCCAAGACCATCCCGGTGCGCTTCGGGACCGAACGCTCCAACGGCATCATCCTGGTTTCCCTGGGGATTGCCGTCGGGGTCAGCCTGATTCTTTTCTTCCTGTCCCAAGCCCGCTTCGAGCTGCCTTTCGTGGGGCTGGTGCTGCTGATCGGCGGCTGCCTGCTGCTGTTGCCGGCTTACCGTCTTTTCCGCACCCCCACCCGCGCCAACGCCATGGCCCTCTTCAACCGGGCCAGCTACTACCCCATGGTCCTGCTGCTAGTGGTTTTGTTGAAGCTGATCACAACCGCATAATTCTGGAGGAACGCCCCAATGAAGGAATTTACGCCTGAGGATTTGGTCCGCTTTAACGGTGAAAACGATGCCCCCACCTATGTCGCCTACCAGGGCAAGGTCTACGACGTCAGCAACAGCAAGATGTGGCGCAGCGGGCTGCACATGAAACGCCACCGGGCCGGGGCCGATCTTTCCACCGATATCCAGGCCGCTCCCCACCAGCCCGACGTGCTCGAGCGCTTTCCCCAGGTCGGGGTGTTGAAAACCGAGAGTGCGCCCGGGCCGGAACAGGAAATTCCGGAAAGGCTGGCCAGCCTCCTGAAGCGTTTTCCCATGTTGCGGCGCCACCCGCACCCCATGACGGTGCATTTCCCCATCGTGTTCGTGTTCGCCACCGCGTTTTTCACCCTGCTCTACCTGCTCACCGGAGTGGCCTCCTTCGAGGCCACCGCTCTGCATTGCCTCTGGCTGGGGATCCCCTTCACCATGGTGGCGATCTCCACCGGGCTCTACACCTGGTGGCTGAACTATCTGGCGGCCCCCATGCGCAACGTGACCATCAAAAAACGGCTCTCGCTGAGCCTCCTGACCCTGATGGGCATCCTCTTCATCTGGCGCATGGTCGATCCCGCGGTCATCACCCCGGTGAGCGGCGCGGGGTATCTTTACCTGCTGCTGGTGCTGCTGATGTTTCTGATAGTGTGCGTGATCGGCTGGTTCGGGGCCGAACTGACCTTCCCCATCGAGCGCGACTAAGGCGGCCGGCATCGGCCACGCAGAGGGGAACAGCCCAAGGGTCGCGGTTATAAATAATTTTGAAGGGAATGTGTTCGCCGTCAACCGCGGAGGTCATCCGACGGATTGGTGCACGACCGACTGCGTGTGCCTTACGCGGATATCCGTCGTCTCCAGAAGGTGGCGGTCGCCAACACCCTGGAATGCTCCGGCAACAGCCGCTCCCTGCTCAAGGAGAAGGCCTCCGGCAATCCCTGGACCGTTGGCGAGGTGGGCAACGCCGTCTGGGACAGGATCTGACCATTGGATATGAGGCCCATACCCAGGAAAATTTCACCAACCCTCTCGGCAACCTGTTTAAAGGTTTACCCCTTGGCTTTGAGACGATATCTGCGCGCCATTGCCTCGGATGACGAATCGAGCAGCGTCTCCACAAAGTCGCTATCGCCCAGGACGCGTTCGTCGCTTTTGCAATAGAAGTTCATGCGGCGCAACCCGGTAATTGCATGCCAACCCCCCACGCTGTGAATCAGGCCGCCGCCGACGAGTTCAGGCGTGCGGCCTTCCAAAACGCCTTGGCCCATCACCTGCGCATGTTGCTCCCTGATAGCAATGTCCGATATGATGCCGAAGAGATCCTGTCATGACGCTCAAACCGATGCCGCAGCGGTGGCCAAGGCATCGGGCATCGAGGTCCTGAGGCGCCAGGCGGCCCGTGCGGCCGTGAGCCATTGGGGGGCGCTCCTGCTTTTTTTTGGAGGCCTGCACTTAATGGCCGCGGGCCGGAGCGCTATTTCGGGAGCGGTTTGCGCGGCAGTGGTGCTGATTGTGGTTCACGGTTTGTTGGGGTACCGCCTGTCCGAAAACTGCTGGTCCGGATCCTTCGATTCGGTCCCCCGCCTCGGGATGGCCAACCGCCTGACCCTCCTGCGGGGGCTCCTGGTCAGCCTGACGGCCGGCTTTCTTGTCGTTCGCCCCGAAGCCAGCATCCACGCGTCCTTCCTGGTCTGGCTGCCAGGAGGGC
>JBAPYE010000141.1:0-1645 GCA_049284575.1 Desulfobacterales bacterium | reverse complement strand
TTATAGCAGAGTATACCAGAAAAAATAATTCATGGGATACAATTGGTAAGACACATTTTGATACGTATAAATATTGTTTGATGTGAGAAATATACAACGGGGAAAACATTGCCTGAAAAGCATTGTTAGCGGCGGCGTGAAAATGATGTGAATGTGGCGGTTTAAAAATGCGGGGTTTCTCAGGGGGGTGAGCAACGCCGCCGGCACCGTTTTGGGGCCGGCGGGTGGTTGTTGGGGAGGGCTTAATTTTCGATGATTTCTTTCATCCGGTAGCTTTTGCCTTCGATGACCACAGTTTCCGTGTGATGCAGCAACCGGTCAAGAAGGGCCGAGGTGAGGGTGCTGTCGTTGTTGAAGATTTCGGGCCAGTCTTTGAAGGCGCGGTTGGTGGTGATGATAAGCGAGCCGCTTTCATACCGGTGGCTGATGATCTGGAAGAGCAGATCGGCGCCGATTTTATCGATGGGCAGATAGCCGAGTTCATCGAGGATGAGCAGATCGGGCTTGATGTACTTTTTCAGCTCGGCTTTCAGGCGGCCGGCGGCCCTGGCAGCCGTGAGCGTGTTGATGGCATCAACGGCGGAGGCAAACAGAACCGAGCGGGCCTTGAGACAGGCGTCATAGCCGAGGGCGATCGCCAGGTGGGTCTTGCCCAGGCCGACACCGCCCAGGAAGATCACGTTGCTTTTCTCTTCGAGGAAAGTGAGCCTGAAGAGGTTTTGCACCTGAAGGCGGTTGATCTTTTTAGGCCAACTCCATTTGAACTGTTCCAGGGTTTTGATCTGGGGCAAGCGCGCCGTGCGGATCCGGCGCTGAACGGCGCGGTCCTGGCGCTGTTTGGCTTCCGCCTCGATCAACTCGGCCAGATACCGCACATGGGGCCATTGTTTCCGGGAGGCCCGGGCCGCCAGGGGTTCATAATTTTCACGGATAAAACCAAGTTTGAGGACTTTCAGATTTTCGATCAGGCACTGCTGGTCGCGGTCCATGCCGAGCCTTTCCTATGAGGGTTGCGAGCGGTCGTAGAGGGTGATGTCCGGTTCCTCGAGGGTGATCTCGAGCAGGTCTTCGCGCCGGGTGAGGAGCAGGGCGCCGGGCTGCTGGGGTTTGCGGGCCCTTTGCTCGAGCAGGTTGGTGATGTATTCGCTGGAGAATGCCTGGAGGGTAAAGGCATCCGCCATGGCCCGGGCCACGGCCTCAACGCCGTAGATCTCGCTTAAGGCGACGATTTTCCGGATGTGGTGCCGGGGGTTCATGCGGCGCTGGGCGAGTTGCTCATAATAGGGCTGGGCCTGTGGCGAGAGCTGCAAAAACCGCATCAGGATTTTCTGGTCCCGGGCTTTTTTGCGCTGAGCCAGCAGCTCTTTCGGATGATCGGGGTGTTCAAAATCCTTTCTGCGCTCGTAGCTGCGGACATGGCGGGCAACGAGCTTTTCCCGATCATAGATGCAGAGCCGGTCCGGGTAGGCCTTGAGGGTGAGCTTGGCGCCGGCATACTCCGCCGGCACGGAGTAGCGGTTGGTATCCAGGGTGACCCGGAACTGGCTGGAGGCCCGGATGGGGGAGACGGCGGCGATGTCGTAGGGATGAAGCGGCAGCGGGGCGAGAAGGCCGCGCTCGGCGCTGAAGAGCGCCGCGGGCTGCT
>JBAPYE010000140.1:0-1525 GCA_049284575.1 Desulfobacterales bacterium | reverse complement strand
TTGCCGATATCATGAACCATCAGTTGGCGATGACCGCCGGGATTCAGGCGGCCGTCATCAGACTTCTCGAACGATTTGACCCGCATATTTTTTCAAAACAAAATGAGGAAGGCGTCGTCTTTAAAAGAAAAGCCAAATCTTGGGATGCATATCGACAGGCTTATACTGAAATCGCCAGCCAAGCTCTGGAGGATTTTTTCGGCGAACCGTTTGCCCAGGCTTACGAAGAGCAGATTCGCAAGTTACGACCCAAACCAACGCAAGTTGAAGTGGCCAAGGAAGAGTAGATGCCGATGAACAACAAGGTCATTTGGACGGAGGGGATGTTTTTACGGCCGCAGCATTTCCAGCAGCACGACCGATACATGGAAGGTTTGATCAACGGCCGTTGTTTAGGACTTCAACCCTATGACAGAGGTTTTTACACGCTGAAGATCGACTTGAACCTTCTCAAAATCGGCAAATTCGCCCTGACGGAAGGCAGAGGGATTTTGCCGGACGGCACCCCCTTCAATCTGCCCGAAGATGACGATCTTCCGCAGCCGTTAGACATCCCCGAGGATATCCGCAATGAAATCGTTTATCTCGCCTTGCCGTTGCGCCGGTTGGGAGCGGCGGAAACCGACAGTGCGGCGAATGCGGATAGCCTCGCCCGTTATCGGACAGGCGAACATGACGTCAAAGACAATAACTGTGGTGCCGAAGGCGAGGCCCCGGTTCAAACCGGAAAACTCAAGGCCCGTCTTTTATTACAAAAAGAAGAACGGTCGGGGTATACGTGCCTGGGCGTGGTGCGCATCATCGAGGCGCGCGCCGACAAGAACATCGTCATCGATGACAATTACATCCCTGCCAATCTGAATTGCCTGGCCATCCCAAAGCTAAGCGGTTTTTTGCGGGAGCTTTACGGGCTGCTCAGCACCCGCGGTGAGGCCATCGCCGGGCGGGTGGCGATGGCCGGCCATGGTGGTGTGGCGGAGATCGCCGACTTTTTGTTGCTCCTGCTGGTGAATCGCTACCAACCAGTATTTGAGCATCTTTCCAACACGCACGGCTTGCATCCGGAAGATTTCTACCGATTTGCCATTCAGCTGGCGGGTGAACTGGCGACTTTTTTTCGACCGGAAAAGCGCCCTGCCAAATTACCCGGCTATGACCACGACGACCTCCAAACTACTTTTTCTGCATTGATGGAAGAACTTCGAGAACTTCTTGGCAAGGTTTACGAACCCAATGCGATACAAATACCGCTCAGTAAGCCCAAATTCGGGGTTTATGCCGCCAAGAGACCCGATGTGAACCTGCTTCACAATGCCATTTTCGTTTTAGCCGCCAATGCACAGGTACCTCCTGATGCCCTGCGAAGTCATTTTCCGCAACAGGTCAAGATCGGACCTGTCGAGGAAATCCAACAGTTGGTCAATTCAGCCTTACCCGGCATAACGATTCATCCTTTGCCCGTTGCACCCAGACAGATACCCTTTCACGTTGGTTTTACCTATTTTGAACTCAACAAACACAGCGC
>JBAPYE010000139.1:0-3552 GCA_049284575.1 Desulfobacterales bacterium | reverse complement strand
GTCGGCGAGGGGATCGTTCCCACTCCCCACGAAAAGATTCTGGTCATTCGCGGTTTAACCTGCAACCTTGCAGCGCTCAACCGGCAGATCGACCAGTTGAGCGCACTGGCCCGGAATCAAGACGCCGGGGGCATCCGCGCGCTGCTGAATCAAATCGTTCCTGACTATTCGATAACTGGCGAGCCAAACTTCAAGACGGGGGCTGAGGGCGAGAGACCCAAAGTGGTGCCGTTTCCAAAATCGAGCTCGGTGGCTTAAAGAAAAACAAAATGCCGGGATTCCGCAATCGGGAACCTGGGAAGATGAATCGCATGCCGTGAATTTCGCGGCGCCGGCCGTCCGCTAAAAAAACGCCCCGATCCCTCGCACTGCGCAGGGGTCGGGGCGTTTTTTTTATCCCCGGCAGATGACCGCAAATCCGGCGGTCTGTCCTCGATCCGGTAGGCGCCGGCCGGCAGCCACCGGGAGGCGCGGGGTGCGTCATGGCTGATCGGCCGGTGGCGGTGTTACCGACTGCGCGAGCAGCAGATGCAGTCGATTAAAGCGGTCTGGATGCGGTCGAGGATCTCGCAGTCTTCGGAACACAGGGGCAGAAAGCGGCGTTTTTCGCAGCTTCTGCAGGGGCTTTTGACCAGGTATCCGATCTCAAAATCGAATTTGTGCTTGGCAGGGGGTTTGCGGGTCAAGGGTTTCATGGGTGTTTTCGCTTTTGTCCAATCGGTGCGGCTGTTTGCGGGTCAACCCCGTCTGGTGGGGCGCGCGCCTTCACTGTTTGGGCTCCGCCAACCGGGGGCCCGCTATTTCGAAATTTAAGTTAACCGGTACTCTCAAGTCACAAGTTTCTTTCCCGATTAGCACATCAGAAAACCTGAAACAAGGTTTTAGCCATTTTCAAACAGCCGGGACCGCATTGGGGCAGACGCGGTGCAAGGCCGCGGCCGCCGCCGAGGGTTGACATCCAGAGGGCCAGCCCTTATAAAACCGGACCTGATTCGTTCCAAAATAACCCGAAAAATTACGTATCATCGCTCGGTCTACCCTGGAGGGAAAGTTTCTATGGATGCAGCCAAAACCATTTCACGGCGTTCGTTCGTGCTGGTTTTCCTGTTTTTGGCGATTTTGGTGATTGTGGTGAGTGCCGCGCTGGTCTACGTCCTCTGGCAGGTTCAAAGCGCCCTTGAAGTCCTTCTGACGGCGGATGCGGAGGCGGCCGCCCTCAGAGACGGTCTGGGGGGAGTGGCGGCCCAACTGGCGCAGCTGCAACAGTTTTTCCCGATGGCTTTCGCCGGCGCCGCGATCCTGGTCGCGCTTTGTTTGTGGATGTTTTTGCGGCGCCTGGCCCGGAGGGTGGCTGCAGGTCCGGCACGGACGGCAGCAAGACCGGCCGCCAAGCCCGCCAAGGAACTCGCCGAGGCGGATAAGGCCATCGCCCAGCAGCGCGACACCCGGGTCTTTCTACACCTCCTCTCGGTTTTACAGCGCGAGGGGCGCCTGCTGGACTTTTTTTCGGAAAACCTTGAAAGCTACGATGATGCCCAGATCGGCGCCGCCGTGCGGGGCATTCACGAAAACTGCCAAAAAGCCCTGAAGAAGTACCTCCACGTCAAGACCGTGATCGCCAGCGATGAAGGCGCCGAGATAGCGGTTGAACCCGGTTTCGACCCCAGCGCGATCAAGCTGGTGGGCAACGTCACCGGGGAGCCGCCCTTCACGGGCGTTTTGCGGCACCAGGGGTGGCGGGCGGAAAAAGTGGAACTGCCGGTGCTCTCGGCCGGCCAGGACGCCAGCATCATCTGCCCTGCGGAGGTCGAAATTTCCTGAGCAGGGCATTTTTTCCGCTGATCGAAAAACTTTTGAACTCTGGAGACGATGGTGACAGAGCCGACCTATATCATTGGCATCGATCTGGGCACGACCAACAGCGTGGTGGCCTATACCGCCGCGCGCTTTGAAAAAGGGCAACCGGCCGATATCCGCACCCTGGAGGTGCCACAGCTGGTTCAGGTCGGGACGGTGGAAAGCCGCCCCCTGCTGCCCTCCTTTATCTTCAGCCCCAGCCCCCACGATATCCCCGAGGGCGGGCTGCGGTTGCCCTGGGATGCGGATGCCCGCGTGGCGGTGGGGGAATTCGCCCGTGAGCGCGGCGCCGAGGTGCCGCACCGGCTGATCTCCTCGGCCAAATCCTGGCTGTGCAACACCATGGTGGACCGCAACAAGCCGATTTTGCCGTGGGAGGCGCCCCCCGATGTGGAGCGCTTGTCGCCGGTGGCGGTCTCGGCGGCGATCCTGCGCCACATTCGGGACGCCTGGAATTTCAGCATGGCCCGGACCGAAAATGGTCCGGATGCATCCCTGCAAATGGAAAACCAGGACATTTACCTGACCGTGCCGGCCTCGTTTGACGCGGTCGCGCGCGAACTCACCGTTCAAGCGGCCCGCAGCGCCGGACTCGAAAACGTGACCTTGCTGGAAGAGCCCCAGGCGGCTTTTTACGCCTGGATCGATGCGGTCGGAGACGGCTGGCGGGAGCAGGTCAAAAAGGGGGACCTGGTGCTGGTCTGCGATGTCGGCGGCGGCACCAGCGATTTCAGCCTGATCCGGGTGTCCGAGGCCGACGGTCAGTTGGAGCTGGAGCGCATCGCCGTCGGCGAGCACCTCCTGGTGGGCGGCGACAACATGGACCTGGCCCTGGCCTATGCCGTCGCCCGGCGCTTGGCCGAAACAGGCACCCGCCTGGACGCCTGGCAGATGCGGGGCCTCTGGCACACCTGCCGGCGGGCCAAGGAGCGTCTGCTGAGCGTTGAGGAGACCGCCGCCTACCCCCTGACGATTCTCGGCCGCGGCAGCAAGCTGATCGGTGGCACGCTTAAGACCGAGCTGTCGCGCGAGGAGGTGGACCAGGTCATCCTCGACGGGTTTCTGCCGGTCTGCGAGCGCTCGGCCTCCCCCCAGAAGGTCCAAAAAACCGGTATCAAGGAAATCGGCCTGGCCTACGAGGCCGACCCGGCGGTCACCCGCCACCTGGCGCGCTTTCTGCGGCGGCAAGGGGTGGGCGGGGATGAGCCGCAGATGCCCACCGCGGTGCTCTTCAACGGTGGGGTGATGAAGGCCCGGGCGGTGCGCCGGCGGGTTCTGGAGATTCTCTCCGGTTGGCGGGCCGGCGAGGCCCCCGAAGGTCTCCAGGAGCTGGGGCATGCCGATTTCGATCTGGCGGTGGCCCGCGGCGCCGCCTACTACGGGCTGGCCCGCAGAGGGGAGGGCATCCGGATCCGGGGCGGGTTGGGGCGCGCCTACTACATCGGGGTGGCCGCATCCATGCCGGCCGTCCCCGGCATGCCCGCACCGGTCAAGGCCCTGTGCGTGGCGCCGTTCGGGATGGAAGAGGGCAGCGAGGAGGTCCTCGCGCGCCAGGAATTCGCGCTGGTGGTCGGGGAGCCGGTGAGCTTCGACTTCCTGGCCTCCGCAACCCGCCGAGAGGACGCGCCCGGGACGGTCGTGGAGGATTGGGCCGGCGAGATCGAGCACCTGACCACCATCGAGACCACCCTGGAC
>JBAPYE010000138.1:0-4873 GCA_049284575.1 Desulfobacterales bacterium | reverse complement strand
CGCGGGCACAGGACATTGCAGTCCCCGCAGTTGTGGCACAACCAGATGTCGGCACTGCCCAGCAACTTGTCTTTGAGCCCCCAGGAGGCGGCAATCATCTCCTTGCGGGGAAAGGGTTTGGTGTCGGGCGAAATCGGGCAGGCAACCGAGCAGGTCGCGCACTGGTAGCACTTTTTGAGGTCTTCACCCCCCAGCGCGCCGACTTCCTTGATAAAATCCAGATCAGGTTCAACAACGTAGGCTTCGGCCATTTTTTTCCCTCCTCACGCAGGTCAGATCTTGGGGCGGGTCGGCCGAAGAACCGCCCGCCCCCGAATGGTCATCGTCACTAGAATCCCTTGAAGGGGTTCGGACCGAGTTCTTCAATGCTTTCCACAAAGGAATTGATCATTTCCGGCAGCTTGTGGTAGTCGTCGATGGCCACCTCGAACTGTCTGACCCGTTCTTCTTCCAGGGCAAGGCTGGCGAGGGCGTCACCGATTTTCTTCATGCGCACTTCGGCTAGCTCGCTGCCTTTGACGAAGTGGCACTGGTAGTCGTCCCCGTGCTTGCAGCCCAGGAGGAAAACACCGTCCATCCCCTGGGAAAGGGCATCCTTGATCCAGATGACGTTGACCGACCCCAAGCAGCGGACCGGGACGAAGCGCACATCGGCCGAGTAGCTCAGGCGGTTCAAGCCGGCGATGTCCAGCGCCGGGTAGGCGTCGTTCTCGCACACCAGCCCCAGGATCCGGAAGGGCGGCTCGGCGTAGTCATCTTCGGAAGGCACGCCGACGGCCTTGACCATGGAGCCCACGCTGTCGATGTTGTAGTCGGCAAACCCGATGATCCGCTCGGGGCAAGCCCCCATGCAGGTGCCGCAGCGGCGGCAGCGGGTGGGGTTGGGCTTCGGGGTGCCCTTGGCATCGTCGTCCAGGGCGCCGAAGGGGCACTCCTCGGTGCAGCGCTTGCACTGGGTGCAGCGTTGGAAAAAGAAGTCCGGGAAGGTCATGTCGCCCGAGCGCGGATGGACAGACACCCCGCGATTGGTGGACTCCAGGCACTGGATCGCCTTGAGGGCGGCGCCGCTGGCGTCTTCCATGGACTCCTCGGCGGTCATGCTGCGGCGGACACCACCGGCGGCGTAGATGCCGGTTCTCTGGGTTTCGTAGGGAAAGCAGATGAAGTTGGAATCCGCATATCCGTTGAAAAGCCCGATATCGCGGAAGCCGGGGCCCTGGCGATAGGCGAGGTTGATGACCGGGTCGTCGGCGGTGGCGGGCACCATCCCGGTTGCCAGCACCACCATGTCGGCATTGACCTTGATCTTTTCGCCCAGCAGGGTGTTGTCGGCTTCGACCGTGAGGCCGCCGCCGTTCTGGGTCACCGCGACCACCTCGCCCTTGGTCAGGAAAATGCCGGGGTCCTGCTGAATGCTCTTGTAGAAATTCTCCGTTAGGCCCGGGGTGCGCATGTGCTGGCAGAACACGAAGGCCTTACCGTCGCTGAAATCCTCGCGCACGTACTTGGCCTGCTTGAGGGCCACCAGGCTGGTGACCGACCCGGCAAATTCAAAATCCTGGTCGTTGCCCTGCCCGGGGCTCTGGATGAACACCACCGACTTGGCCTCCTTGCCGTCGGAGGGCCGGGTGATCTTGCCCTTGGCGGCCAACTCTTCGAACTGATGGTTGGTGACCACATCCGGGAACTGCCCCATCCCGAGGTGCGCGAACTCACCGTCCTTGGGCGCGTAGGGGCGCCAGCCGGCGGCGAGAATGACGGCCCCGTAAAGCTCGCCATTGGGGTCCAGAGTCAAAATGTCCTTTCTGCCCTTGTTGTACTCCATGTAGACTTCGTGCAGCTTTTCAGCCTCCAGTTCCTTGCCGCTTTCATCGACCTTCATCTCATCGGGCAGCGGGAAGGGGACATCGAACTCGATCTTTTCGCCGGGCTTTTTCAAGGTGACGGTGAACTCACCGGGCTCGCCGGCGATGCGGGCCACCACGGTGTTGGTCTTGACCGTAATTTTGGGGTCGGCCGCCACCGTTTCGATGAGATCCCCGACCATCGGCGAAATCAGGCGGTCATAGGGATCGGCGATCGGCAGCTGTTTGCGCCAGTGGTTGGCGTGGCCGCCCAGCTGAGCGCTTTTTTCAACGATGGTGACCTCGTAGCCGGCCTTGGCGGCGTCCAGGGCGGCGGAGATTCCGGCGATCCCGCCGCCGATCACCAGGATCTTGCGGCTGAGATTCTCGACCTGGTAAGGCTCGGGCAGCTTGACCTTCTCCACCCGCGCCATGCCCATCTTGATATAGTCTTCGGCCAGCATCTGGACCCGGTCGAAGTTGTCCTCGTCTTCTTTCTCCTCTGCCGTTAAGGCCGGGAATTCGGAACGCGGGTGGGACCACACGACCTGCTCGCGCAGGTTGACCCGGTCGACGATGCAGCCGTCAAAGCGGAAGACATCGAAATTTACGCGGCGGGAGCAAGCCGCGAGCACCAGGGTATTGATCCCTTTTTCGGCGATGTCTTTTTTGAGCAGCGCGACCCCTTCCTGGCCGCACAGACACGGGTGGGTTTGGACCGGCAGCCCCTCTTCCTCCGGAACACCCTTCAAGGCCTCGATATCCAGGGCTTCTCCAATGCCACAACCTTCGCAGATGTAAACACCATACTTCTTGTCCATGAATAAACCTCCTACCGCTTCAGGGTTTGAATCGCCTTAAGGGCCATACCGGTTGCATTCTGGTTGCAGGAGACGACATCGGCCGGTTTGTTGGCACACCCTGCCGCGAACATACCGCCCTTTTCAAAGTCGTTGATGATGAAACCATCGTCGGTATACTTCAGGTCAGCGGGAAGTTTTACATTGGCTGCGGTGGGCTGCATGCCGGTCGCCAGGACCACCATCTCGACCGTCTGGTGGACTTTTTGGCCGGTTACGGCATTTTCGGCCACTACCGTCAGGTTGCCGGTGTGCGGGTCTTCGCTGACCTCCGCAACCTTGCCCTTGATCAGGAAGACATTCGGGTCCTCCTTGATTTTCTGGTAAAACTTTTCATAGCGCTGGCCCGGCGCCCTGAGATCGATGTAGAAGATGTAAACCTTTGCCTCCGGGTACTGCGCCCGGATATAGGTGGCATGCTTCAGGGAGGCCATGCAACAGATGTAAGAGCAGTAGGGGAGATGGTTTTCGTCCCTGGAGCCGGCACACTGCACAAAGGCGATGCTTTGCGGTGCCTTGTCGTCGGAAGGCCGCTGGATCTTGCCCTGGGTCGGCCCGTTGAAGGCCGCCATGCGTTCGAGCATCATGTTGGTGACAATGTTCTGATAGCGGCCGAAGCCGAGGTTGTCGATCCGACTGGCGTCGTAGGGTTCCCAGCCGGTCGCCCAGACAATCGCCCCGACCTGCAGGTTGAGGGTCTTGGGCTGCATCTCGAGATCGACCGCGTCATACTTGCAGGCCTCTTTGCAGCGCTGGGCGTCTTCGGTGCCGATGATTTGGGGGCTGATCACGAACCTAGCGGGAAAGGCCATGGCGTGGGGCAGGTAGGCGCCCTTGGTGCGGTCCATCCCGAAATTGAAATCGTTGGCAATCTCGGTCTCGCAGGCGTCGGCGCAGGCACCGCAGACGGTGCAGTTTTCATTGACGTAGCGGGGGGTCATCCGTACGGCGACATCGTAGCTGCCGGGCGCGCCGCTGACCTTCTCGACCTCGGCAAGGGTCAGAACTTTGATCCTGGGGTTGTCTTTGATTCGTCTGAAATTGATTTCGAGCCCGCAGGTCGGGGGGCATAGCTTGGGAAAATATTGATTCAGCTGTGCGACCCTGCCGCCCAGATACGGATTTTTTTCGACCAAAATCACCTCGTAGCCCACTTCGGCAGCTTCAAGGGCCGTGGTCAACCCGCTAATCCCTCCTCCAACAACCATAATGCTCCCGTTTGCAGGGGCTGCGCTGTCCAGTGTCATGCTATCCCTCCATGCATAGAGTGTTTCCGTTGATTAAGGCGCTGACTGGCATGTGGTAAACTTCGAATTTGCCATTGGAGGGCGGGATCGATCCAGACAGGTAATGGTACATAAAAAAACATTCCCAGGCTTAAGAAACCCTTATTTTCCCCGTGCGGGGAACCGTTTTCCCACGCCCTCTCCGAGACCTTGCGGCTCGATCGTTTTAATGAAAAACCTCCAGGTATCCAAAGATACCTGGAGGCAGCTGCTGTTATACCGTTACCGGCATGTCATTAATCCGGGATGATCTTGATGTAGTCTTTCTTGAAGACATCCCATTTTTGCGCTTTCGGATCGTACTTGGAGTTGACGAAGCAGAACCAGTTCTCGTCGTCCTGCCCCGGGTAGTCGGCCTGATAGTAGAAGCCGGGGTAGCGGGTTTCCTTGCGGAACTGGATGTGACGCAGGTGGGATTCCACCGTCCAGATGCGATGGTAGATTTCCCAGCAGCGCATCAGTTCGTGCAGGTCGCCGGCCGCCAGCTTTTCGCAGTCCTCACGCATGACCTGGAGCAGATCCATTACGATCTCCAAATTCTTGCTGGTGGTCTGGTAAAAGGTGGCCGTCCCGCCGCCGTACTCGTTGGTTGCCTTCATCAGCCGCATGGCCATTCCCGAAGGTTTGACGTAGTTGGGGTTGATGTCTATGGAGGTGGTGTACTCGTAGTTGGCCAGCAAGGTGCGGACCGGTTTGTAGACGATGTCGACCAGCTCTTCCTTGGTTTCCTTGATGGCCGGCTTGAAGTCGGCGTGATCCTTGGCGTAGCGGACCATCTGCTTGGCGGCCATGCGGCCTTCGGCGTGGGAGCCGGAGGAGAACTTGTGGCCGGAGCAGCCGACGCCGTCGCCGGAGGTGAACAGACCGTTGACGGTGGTCATAC
>JBAPYE010000137.1:0-2135 GCA_049284575.1 Desulfobacterales bacterium | reverse complement strand
TCCGGGTGCCGGTGGCGCGCCTAGCGGCGGCGCATGCGGCCCTGAAAAGCCGACGGGAAAAATGATCGCCGCATCAAATAGCCCCGGTGGGTCGTTTTTCGAAGATCACAGCCGGTTTTAGGTCCCCTGATGCCGCCTGGGTTTTGTGTCCCGTTGTCCCGGGCCGAGCATCGCAGCAGCCGGCGATAAAGGCCCTGTGGCTGTCTGAGCGCAAGCGAGTTCCACAGGGCCCGCCGGCTGCGAGAAGCACAGGGCAGCCCGAAGGGCCCCGGGGCGAGGGCGGTTTCTTTCGGTTCGTTTTCTTGTCCGCACAAGAAAATGAACACAGACGAATCGGAGTTGCCGACTGCCAGCCCAGCCCCAAGGTCTTCGTCAAAGTTCCCCTCTGCAAAACACGCCACGGCGGCGTTAAAAGTGCCAGGGAAAGCGCGAAAAGTCCTTGGGGCGTTTTTCCAGAAAAGCGCTGCGGCCCTCCTGGGCCTCATCGGTGGCGTAGGCCAGGCGCGTGGCCTCGCCGGCGAAGAGCTGCTGCCCCACGAGGCCGTCGTCGATCAGGTTGAAGCCGAACTTGATCATGCGGATGGCCGTCGGCGACTTGGCGTTGATGATCGCGGCCCACTCCAGGGCCGCGGTTTCCAGTTGGGCGTGGGGCACCACGCGGTTCACCATGCCCATCGCTAGGGCCTCGCCGGCGGAGTAGTCCAGACCCAGGAAAAAAATCTCGCGCCCGCGCTTCTGGCCCACCTGGCGCGCCAGATAGGCCGAGCCGTAGCCGCTGTCGAAACTGGCCACGTCGGCATCGGTCTGTTTGAAAACCGCGTGTTCCGCCGAGGCGAGGGTCAGGTCGCAGACCACGTGCAGGCTGTGGCCGCCGCCCACCGCCCAACCGGGCACCACCGCCATCACCACCTTGGGCATGAAACGGATCAGGCGCTGCACTTCCAGGATGTGCAGCCGCCCCGTGCGCGCCGGGTCGACACCCTCCTCCCCGGCGTAGTAGTAGCCGTCGCGGCCGCGGATGCGCTGGTCGCCGCCCGAGCAAAACGCCCACCCGCCGTCCTTGGGCGAGGGCCCGTTGCCGGTCAGCAGGACGACCCCCACGTCGGTCGTCATGCGCGCGTGGTCCAGGGCCCGGTAGAGTTCGTCCACGGTCTGGGGTCGGAAGGCGTTGCGCACCTCCGGCCGATTGAACGCGATGCGCACGGTCCCGTGGGCCTTGGCGCGGTGATAGGTGATGTCGCCAAAGTCGGTGCCGGGCACCGGCTCCCACGCGTGGGGATCGAAAATTTCAGATATCATGCCGTCCTTTCTGCCGGTTGGCTGCGGCCGCCGGCGCCCATAACGATATCAGACGCGGGGTTCCAGCCTGACCGCCTGGATTTTGCGGAAGGTTGCCAGGTCGGCTTCGGGCGCCAGGGCCACTTCCAGCAACCGGCTGGCGCCGTCCTCGAGGGCGGCCCGATAGCCGGCGGCCAGTTCACCGGGGGTCGTTGCCAGGCTGTAGGCCAGGTCGAACTGGTGCGCGACATGCGCAAAGTGCATGGCGTGCGGGGTGGTGGCCCAGGGCGTGAGGATTTCGGGGTGACGGGCCACCGGGAGCCGGTCGAAGATCCGGCCGCCCTGGTTGTTGACCACCACGATAACAACCGCTGCGGCGCTGGCGGCGGCGAGCTGCAGCGAGTTGAGGTCGTGCAGCAGCGACACGTCCCCCACCACGGCCGTGACGCGCCGGCCGCTGGCCTCTGCAAACCCCACGGCGGTGGCGATGTTGCCCTCGATGCCGCTGACCCCGCGATTGGTGACCACCCGCACGTTTTTGCGGCCCGACACGCGCAGCTGGTCGAACACCCGGATGGTGAGCGAGTTGCCGAGAAAGAGGCCCTCCCCATCCGGCAGGTGCGTCCACAGGATCCGGGCAATGGCGGGAAAGCTGAGCGCCGCCGGGGTGACCGCCTCGATCGCCGCCCAGAGGCGGTCCATGGCGCCCAAAAGGTTATCAATGGGCCCTTTCTCCGGCGGGTTGAAGGGCGAAAGGTCCAGCGCGCGGCAAAACCCCCGGACCGAGGCGCGCACCCGGAAAGCGGCCTGATGGGACGGGTCGCGGTAGCCCTGCCGGGGGCTGACCAGCACCAGGG
>JBAPYE010000136.1:0-2192 GCA_049284575.1 Desulfobacterales bacterium | reverse complement strand
AGGATCTCGCCGCTTTCGTTGACGATCACGCAAGCCGGAACGAACTCCTTGAGCAGGATCTCCTCGACGGCCTTCTCTGGGCCGATGTGAGCCCATACGGGTCCTTCCCTTTCGTCTCCCTTTTCATTGTCCTGCGCCGTCGGCGCGGTTTTTCCAGTCGGGAACCGGATCGGGGGCCGTATGGCGGTCTCCCGTTTTCGAAAAATGCTGTATTGCTTGCTGAGAGGCTCGAAAAGTTCGGGAAAGCGGCCGATGCTCTCCGAGTTGCCCAGGAAGAGGATGCCGTGTTTTTTGAGGGTGTAATGAAAAAGCGGCACCAGCCTCTGTTGGGCCTCGGGTTTTAAATAGATGAGAAGGTTGCGGCACACCAGAAGATCCAGGTCCGAAAAGGGCGGGTCGCGCAGCAGGTTTTGCTCGGCAAATACCACTGATTCGCGGATTTCGCGCTTGACCCGGTAGCGGTCTCCCTCCTTGTCGAAAAACCGCCTGAGCCGCTCGGGGTCGACGTCGGAGACAATGTTCCTGATATAGTTACCGGTGCGGGCTTTGTCGATGGCAAGCGGATCGATATCGGTACCGAAGATCTGCATTTCCTTTGAAACGTCGTTTTCTTGCATGTATTCTTTCAATATGATCGCCACCGAATAGGCTTCTTCCCCCGAAGAGCAGCCCGGTATCCATACCCGCAGCGTTTCGCCCGCCTTTTTTTTTGAAAACAATATCGGAAGCGCGTGTTTTTGCAAGTGCACAAAAGCCTCCGGGTCCCTGAAAAAGCTGGTGACCCCGATCAGAAGGTCCTGGAACAGGGCCCGAACCTCTCCGTCGTCCCGATAGAGGGCCTGTAGGTATTCAGATGCATTCCGGCTGCGGGTCACGGCGATTCTGCGTGCGATGCGCCGGGTCAGCGTGCCGTCCTTGTACAGGTTGAAATCGTGGCGGGTGCGATTGGCCAGAAGCGCCTTGATCTTTTTGAGCGAATCCGACTCTTTTTTGTTTTGTTTATCCGGAATGGGTTTAATTTCCACCGGATGCTTGAAATACTCGATCAGCCGGCCGGCCATCTCGGCGGGAGTGATCACGAAATCCGCCAGGCCGGTGTCGATGGCACTGGCCGGCATGCCCGTGTGCCGGGCTGACGCCGGTTCTTGTACCACCACGATGCCGGATTTTTCCTTGATCGCGCGGAGTCCGTAGGTTCCGTCGCTTCCGGTGCCCGACAGGATCACGCATCCGGCGCGCTCGCCGCGCGCCTTGGAAAGGCTCTTGAAGAATAAATCCACCGGCATGTGCACCTCATCCCTTGCCGGCCGTTCTCTCAGATGAAAGGTCTCACCCCCTATAAACGGATCACGGTCGGACGGCGGCAGGTAGACGCAGTTCGCCTCGACCGGCATGTCATCTTCGATCTGTTTCACGTCAACGGCTTTTTTTGTCTTGCGCCTGAGAATGTCCGGCAGCAGGCTGGTGTGTTTCGGGTCGGTGTGCGTGATCACCACGAAGGCCATGCCGCTTTCCTCCGGCAGGTTCTCGAAGAAAGCCTCAAGCGCCTCCAGGCCGCCGGCCGAGGCGCCGATTCCCACGATGGGAAAGGAGGCTTTCACCGTGGGCGATCCGGCAGGACCGGTATTCTTTGCCGAACGGACGTCTGATGCCAGGCGGGCATTCGAAGACGGTATTTTCTTTTTGCCTGTTTCAGCCCGGACATTTTTGGTTGCGGTCGATCGCTTCGCTGCCGGTTTCCTCTTTCCGGTCGACATGGCATCTTTACCTTTCGCTGGACGGCTCTCCCGGATGCTGCCACCAGAAGACGTTTTCGGTGTTGGAGGGCGGGGTCGAAGGCGGTTTCACGCCTCCACCGGATACGCCGGTGCCGTGGTCCCAGGCCGCGGGTCGTATTCGGTGGCAGGATTTGGCGAACCGCCGTATCAGGCCATCTGCCCAAACGATATTTTAATTTTCCAGGTTAGCCGCCCGCGACGGTAACAAACGGAGTCCTAAACACCAATCAACCCGAATTTAATAGCCCAGAAGTGAAAAATACGCAACTATCGCCAAAGCCTTGCAATTCAGACCTTTTTTTCCACCAGCCCCTTTTCGATGGCGAGCGCGGTCAGATGCGGCACATTGTGCAGATCGAGTTTGGACATGATGTTGGCGCGGTGCTTTTCAACAGTCTTGACGCTGATAAACAG
>JBAPYE010000135.1:0-19040 GCA_049284575.1 Desulfobacterales bacterium | reverse complement strand
CGATCCTACATGGAGGCGGTTCGCAGAAACTCCTGCGGCAAATGCACCCCTTGCCGGCTGGGCACCCGGCTGATGGCCGATACCCTGGCGCGCATCTGCGGCGGGGAGGGGCGCCCGGTGGATCTCGATACCCTGGAACATCTGGCAACGCTGATCAGTGAGACCTCCAAGTGTCATATCGGCCAGGCGGGTCC
Source organism: Desulfobacterales bacterium (assembly GCA_049284575.1). Classification (GTDB taxonomy): domain Bacteria; phylum Desulfobacterota; class Desulfobacteria; order Desulfobacterales; family JAABRJ01; genus JAABRJ01. Next base: position 18,846 of record JBAPYE010000135.1, on the reverse strand, counting down.
CCGGCCGATTCTGCATGCGCTCACCTATTTCCGGGAAGCTTTCCAGACGGCCATTGCCGTGCCCCAAACGATCCCGGCCGGGACCTACCACTCCCGGGTTACGGCTCCCTGCATGGACGCCTGTCCGATTCACCTGGATATCCCCACCTATGTCGAGTACATCAAGGAGGGCAAGTTTCAGGAATCCCTCGATCTTATCCGCGAGCGCCTGCCGATTCCGGGCGTCGTCGGTCGGGTCTGCGTGCGCCCGTGCGAGTCTCACTGCCGACGGGCGCTGCTGGACGAAGCGGTTTCCATAAAATATCTCAAGCGTTTTGTGGCCGATCAGGAATTGGCCAAACACCAAACTCCCGCCTTTCGGGTGCAGCCCTCCCCCAAGACCGGCAAGGTGGCGATTGTGGGCGCCGGTCCAGCCGGGGTCACCTGTGCCTATCATCTGGCGGGCAAAGGCCACCAGGTGACGATCTATGAACAGCTTGGTGAGCCGGGCGGCATGGCCGCGGTGGGCATTCCCGATTATCGTCTGCCGCGTGAGATCCTGCGCAACGAGGTCGCGGAAATTCAAAAGCTGGGGGTGACCATTCACTACAACACTCCCGTGGGGCAGGGGATCACCCTCTCGGATCTCGAGGCTGAAAACGACGCGGTTTTTGTCGGTATCGGCGCCCATGGCAGTTCCAACATGCGGGTGGAGGGCGAAGACAAGGGGTACAAGGGGTTTATCCCCGGTGTCGAGTACCTGCGGGCGATCAATGACGGTTATGACCCTTATCCCGAGGGCCAGAAAGTTGTGGTGGTCGGCGGCGGCAACGTGGCCATCGACTGTGTCCGCTGCTCTTTTCGAATCAACAAAAAAGATGTCAATCTCGTGTATCGTCGGACGCGCAAGGAGATGCCGGCTGAAGAAGTCGAAATTCACGATGCCGAGGAGGAGGGCGTTGCCTTCCACTTTCTGACCACGCCGGTGCGCGTGGTGGCCGAAAAGGGAAAAGTCGTGGGGTTGGAGTGCCTTCGCATGAAGCTAGGGGAACCCGATGCCAGCGGCCGTCGTCGCCCGGTGCCGGTGGAAGGATCGGAATTCGTGATGCCGTGTGACATCGCGGTACCGGCCATCGGCCAGCAGGTCAACTTGGCCCTGCTCGAAGGGCTCTCCGACATCGAGGTGACCAGATGGCACACCATCGTGGTCAACGATGTCACCAAGCAGACCAGCCGCCCGAAAATCTTCTCCGCCGGCGACTGTGAAACCGGTCCCAATGCCCTGATCACCGGCTGTGCCGGGGCCCGCAAGGCCGCCATCAGCATCGACCGCTTCATCAACGGTCTTCCGTTGGACCCCGAAGAGGAAGACTGCTTCGATCAACTCTTCAAAAAGGTCAAGGTCTATGACAGTCAAGAAAATACAGGCTTGATCGGGGGGCGCTCACGCTTTCATCTGAAAATGCTGCCGCCGGAAAGCCGTAAATTTACCTTTGATGAGGTCGAGGAGGGCTACAGCGTTCCGGAGGCCATGGCCGAGGCCGACCGCTGTCTGCGATGCTACAGCGTCGTCACCGTCGCCGTCTGATCGGCTGAGGCTCCCAGGGGCTTTTTCCAAAGAAAAACGGCCGCTTTCACTCGCTGACGGGTGGTGCGGCCGTTTTGTATTTTGAGAGGCTGAGGCTGGCGGCAGAAAATAAGCTCACAGGCGCGGGCCTCAGGCCTTGGGCGGTAGGGCGGCGGCGGTTTTGATCAGCTCCCGGAGATTCATGTCGAGTTTGACGCCGAAACCGTCCCGATCTCTCCAGGCGATTTGGCCGGTGATGCGAATGGGATCCTCGAAGCTGAAGAGTGAAAAAACAATGGTCACCTTCTCCCCGGGTGCGACGTTCTGCGGGGATTCGATGAACATCCCGTCAGCACTGACGTTTTTGATGACCCCCTGATACTCTTGATCTTGGACGAAAAAACGCGACGGGTTGGTGCTCTTTTGGCGGGGGAAGCGCCGCTGGTCCCGCTGTTGCCACTCCAGCAGCTTCAGCAGATCCCGGCATTGCTCATCGGTCATGGCGTTGATCCGTTGGATCAGCCGCTCTTTGGTGTCTGATGCCGTCACGGGGGGCGCTCCTTTCCGGTCTGGCAAGTTTTTCTTTCCCCCGCCGTCTCAAAACCGTCAATCTTGCCGGTCGCACCAATAAAAGAGCCGCCCCCGCACAAGAGGCGGCCCGCTGCCTTATCCACCGCGTCGCCCCAACCGGTGTGGCTCAGGTTGATTGGGCGGGCAGGTCGCCGGTCAGCATTCCCCACGGCCTTTAGGCCGTGTCGCAGCGGCCGTCAGTTGCGGGGATGGCACGCCACGCAGCTGGTGGGGCCGGTGGCCGCCAACTTGTCTTCGACCGGTTTTCTGGACATTTCCAGTGCCAAATTGGCCTCCTTGATCTGCTTGTGGCAGCCGATGCAAGAGGCGTGGTAGGCACGCTTGAAATAGCGAATCGCCATCTCCTGGTCTATTCCGGCGTTGTCAGGCTTCATTGGCGTTTCTAGCAAGTCGTGGCAGCCGGATGTCGTGCAGCTGAGGACGGGGCCGGCGCCTTCCCAGGTATGGTGGCAGGTTTTGCAGTTGTAATCGAAGTGCAGTGAGTGGTTGAAGTCGACCGCGGCACGCTGCTGATCGGCGCCGCTTGGCGGCTCCAGCGCGATAATACCCATGGGAATGCACACTTCGCTTACGCTTTCAGGGCTTTGATCGGCGCCGACCCATGTGCTGCCATACGCCACCATGACGATCAGACCCAAAATCAGAAGGCCAACTCTGTACATTATCATCCCCCTTGAAGAAGTTAAGCTCCTATTTCCGGCGGTGAATTTTGACGGTCCTGTGGTCCCCGAGCGCTGAATCGTGTCTCCATCGCGAAGCCTCAGTTAAGTGCGCCGCACTCTTCGAGATTCGCTTGATTAGGTTCCGGTATTCATAGTGAGATCTTCTGATTTTGTCAAGAAGGAATAGTGGCGCGCAGGGGGGCGGGACCTGCGGCCGGTGATGCCGGCCGCGGGCCTGAGGCGCCCGGCGGGTGCGGACGGGGCAGTTGACCCCAAAGTTATTTTAAGTTATTGTTCAAATTAAAGATTGCGTCATTGCGGCGGCCATGGCTTGGGGGCGGTGCAGACATGCTCAAAAAAATACTCACGCTTCGCCACAGTCTGATTACCAAGCTGATTTTAACAGTCGGGTTGACCCTGCTGGCGTCCATCGCCACCTGGGCCTACTTTACCATTGATTATCAGAAAAAGAAGGTCATGGCGGACGTGATCGCCAGTGCCGACCGCCTGACCACCACCATTCGTCTCGGCACCCACTACGCCATGATGCTCAACTCCCGGGACGACATCAACCAGATCATCACCAATATCGGTGGGCAGGAAGGACTCGATGCCATCCGAATCTACAACAAAGCCGGCCAGATCAAGTTCTCCAACCGCAGCTCCGAAGTGGACCACTTCACCAATATTCGGGATGAAGCCTGCCACATCTGCCACCGCACCGAACCGCCGCAGGAAAAATTAGGGCTCGAGGAGCGAATCCGAATCCTCGCCCTTGGCGACGGCTACCGGCGTTTGGGCATCATCAGCCCGATTTTCAATGAGCCCGGCTGTTCCACCGATCCCTGCCATGTGCACCCCGAGTCCAAAAAAGTGCTGGGTGCCCTCGACGTGGTCGTGTCCCTCAAGGAAACCGACCGGGAGGTGCTGCTGATCGAAAAGGGCATTATCGGGCTGGCCGGCCTGCTGTTTCTGCTGACATCCACCGGTATTTTTCTGTTGGTGATGACCTTCGTCAACCGGCCGGTGCGCAAGCTCATCGCCGGGACACGGCGTATCGGCCATGGAGACTACTTGAGCCGCGTGGACATTCGCCAGGAGGATGAAATGGGCCAGCTGGCCCGGGCCATCAACCGGATGGGGGAAGAAATCGCCGCCAAGCAGGAAGCCCTCAACCAGCAGCGCGATGAATACCAGAACCTCTTTGAGACGGTTCCCTGCCTGATCACCGTGCAGGACCGTGAATTTCGCCTGTTGCAGTACAATCGCGAGTTTGCCAACCAGTTTGCCCCCCACCCGGGGGATTTCTGCTACTCGGCCTACAAGGGCCGCCGTCAAAAATGCGAGAATTGCCCGGTGGAAAAGACCTTCGCCGACGGCCAGTCCCACTCCGGCGAGGAAATGGGCTACAACAAGGACGGCTCGGTGTCCCACTGGATCTACAAGACCACGCCGGTCCTGGACGCCCGCGGCCATATCGTGGCCGCCATGGAGATGAGCCTGGACATCACCCCGCGCAAGCTGCTGGCCGAAAAACTAGAGAAGTCCGAACAGAAGTACCGGGACATTTTCGCCAACATCCCCAATCCGGTCTTCGTGCTGGACCTGGACACCCTCAACGTGCTGGACTGCAACCAGAGCGTCGAGCGGGTATACGGCTTCTCCCAGGCGGAGATCCTGCGCAAACCGTTTCTGGACATCTTCGCCGAGCAGGATCGGGACTATTACGCCCTCAAGCTCATGACCAGCGCGGCCATCAACCGGGTCAAGCACCGCAACCGCGCAGGCGAGCGGCTGTTCGTGGACATCCGGGTTTCCCCCTCCGAGTTTCAGGGCCGAAAGGTCCTGCTGGTGACCACCAGCGATATCACCAAGCAGCTGCTGGCCGAACAGCAGCTGATTCAGGCCAGCAAGATGGCCACCCTCGGGGAAATGGCCACCGGTGTGGCCCACGAGCTCAACCAGCCGTTGTCGGTGATCAAAACCGCCAGCAGCTTTCTGAAGAAGAAGGCCGGTCGCCGGGAGCCGATCCAGGAAGATATCCTGTTCACCTTGACCAGTGAAATCGACGGTCACGTGGACCGCGCCACCAAGATCATCAGCCACATGCGCGCGTTCGGGCGGCAGTCGGATATGGCCTTGACCCAGGTGCAGCTCAACCAGGTACTGGACAAGGCCTTCGAGTTTTTCAGCCAGCAGCTCAAGGTCCGCGGGATTGCCGTGGCGCGCGACTACCAGCCGAACCTGCCCCCGGTGATGGCCGATTCCGATCGTCTGGAGCAGGTGTTCATCAACCTGTTGATCAACGCCCGGGATGCCATCGAGGATGCCTGGCAGGCGGCGGTGCCGCCCCCCCCGGGTGCCAAGCGCATCGATCTTAAAACCTATCTGGCCGGCAACCGGGTGGTCGCGGAGGTGGCCGATACCGGCGGCGGGATTCCCGAAGCGCTGCGTGACCGGATCTTCGAGCCGTTTTTCACCACCAAGGAGGTCGGCAAGGGAACCGGTTTGGGGCTCTCCATCAGCTACGGTATTGTCAAGGACTGTGGCGGCGACATCCAGGTCGTTTCAGCAGAAGACCGAGGCGCGTGTTTTCGGCTGAGCTTCCCGGTCGCCGGTGAGGCGTGATGGAAAACATCCTGATCGGGTTCAAGCAACTGGGCGGAATCCTGGATTGCCTGTCCATGGGGTGCATCATGCTTTCCCTCGACCGCCGCATCCTGGGCATCAACCGCTCGGCTGAACAGCTCACCGACCGCAAGGCCGCCGATGTAATCGGTAAATTCTGCTACGAGGTCTTCCGTGACTACCTCTGCGGGGGCAGCTGCCGGTACATGAACGCGCTGCAAACGCCGGGAGGCGGATTCGAAGTGTGCGCGGAGATTGAAATCACCGATCACACCAGCGACGGGCACAGCATCACCAAGATCGAGGCCCCGATCACCGGCCCGGATCAGAGGCCGGTGGGCTGCCTCCAAGTGTTTCAGGACCAAACGGTCTTCAAGGCCCTGATCAGACGGATCCGGTATGACGACCTGCGGCTCAAGATCATACTGGACAACCTGGACATCGGGGTCTTGACCGTGGATCGCGGCGGCCACATCACCTTCTTTAACACCATGGCCGAGAAGATCACCGGCTACAGCCGTAAAAGGTTGCTGGGCACGCCCTGCAGCTCTGTTTTCGGCCGCGATCTGTGCCGCGCGATGCGCACCGTTCCTGCGGGCGACAGCGGGCCCGCGGGTCTGGAAACCCGAATCGTCACGCGGCAGGGGCAATCGCTGCCCGTGCGGGTCAATTGCATGGCCCTCAAAAACGAAAAGGGCATCACGGTCGGGGGGCTTTCGACCCTCACGGACCTTTCGCTCAAATACCAGTTCAACAGCGCCATCCAGGAGCGCTACACGTTCTTTGACATGGTGGGCAAAGATCCGGTGATGCAGAAAATTTTTGAGATCGTCCCGGTGATTGCCGCCAGCGAGGCCACCATCCTGATCGAGGGGCCCACCGGCACCGGCAAGGACCTGCTCGCTAAGATCATTCACAACGCCGGTCCGCGGGCATCCAAGCCGCTGGTCAAGGTCAACTGCGCCGCTTTGCCGGACACGCTGCTGGAGTCCGAATTTTTCGGCTATGTCAAGGGGGCCTTCACCGGGGCGGACCAGAACAAACCGGGACGCTTCCAGGAAGCCGACGGCGGGACAATCTTTCTGGACGAAATCGGAGACCTGCCCCTCTCCCTGCAGGCCAAACTGCTGCGGGTCCTGGAGGACAAGGAGTTTTATCCGCTGGGCAGCCGGCGCACCACCAAGGTCGACGTCCGGATCATTTCAGCCAGCAACTTGGGCTTGGAAAAGCTGGTCCACGAAAAACGCTTTCGCAAAGACCTTTTCTACCGCTTGAACGTCATGCGCCTGGATCTGCCGCCGCTCAAAGACCGCCAGGGGGATCTGCCCCTGTTGATCGCCCATGTCCTCAAACGCCTCTGCGCCACCCGCAACACCCAGGTCGAGCGGATCGCCCAAAGAGCCATGGAGGTGCTTCTCAACCACGACTACCCGGGCAATATCCGGGAGCTGGAAAACATTCTCGAACATGCCCTGATCGTCTGCCAGGGCAAGGTCGTCGAGCGGCGGCACCTGCCGGGTTTTCTGCTGAAAAACGGCCGGGGTGCGCCGCCGCAGAGTCCCCCCGGGGGGCAGACGCCGCCGGCGGGCGGCGAGCACCCGGAGCGTGATCGGATCCTTCAGCTGCTTCGAGACCATGACGGCAACCGCGGCAAGACCGCCCGCGCGCTCAAAATCAACCGTACAACCCTCTGGCGCAAGATGAAGCGCTACGGCATCGATGCCCGGGAAGTCCGCTATCCCTGACGCGCCCACGGGTGTTCCGCGGGACGGGTGTTTGCCGGCTTAAGGAGTTGAAATCGAGTTGAATTGATGCCATACTGCAACTGGTTCGGCTTGGACGCCGTTGGGCTCAAGAACGCCCTTTCCCGGGGTGGGGAGGAGCTGTCCGAAAGCGGTTTCGAAAAAGAGGCAAGCGGGCGACAATTAAGGAGAAGCGGCAATGGGCGATTCAAGCAGCTGGGACTGGGAGATCGGCAAGAAACTGGTTGCGGATGTGGGGCGCTGGCAGGAGATCTTCCCATGGGTGGAAGAGCCCTGCGTCAGTCCGAATGGCGAGCAGATCGCGGCCGTGGTGAAGACCGATGAGACGGCTTTTTCGGTCTGCGTCAACGGCATCGCCTGGGAGAACACTTTCGACAAGATCTGGTACTTGCGCTTCACGCCCGACGGCCGCGCTTCGGCGATCGTCTCGGACGCCGGCGAGTGGACCTTGGCGCTGGACGGGGAGGCCTGGGAGGAACGCTTCGACTACCTCTGGAACCCGCTCTTCGGTGCCGACGGCGAGCACATAATCGCCGCCGCCCAGAAAGCCATGAAATATTTTGCCGTGCTGGACGGGGTCGCCTGGCCGAGCGGCTTCGGGGCCTTGAACAATCTTCGGTTGAGCCCGGACGGCCGTCGTGCCGCCGCGGTGGTGCAGACCATTGCTTTCAGCGAAGGGGAAATCTTCAAATTCCAGGAAGGCTGCTACTCTGTGGCGGTCGACGGCGCGCCCTGGGAGCGCAATTTCGTCAATGTCTGGGGGTTGGATTTCAGCCCGGACGGCCGGCATGTGGCGGCCGAGGTGCGGACCAGTCTTTATGATTACACCATCGCCGTGGACGGCGTGCCGTGGCGGCAGCGCTTCAACGCCGTGTGGGAGCCGCGCTTTCACCCCCAGGACGGCACGGTCAGCGCGCCGGTCAAAATCGGCGGCAGCTGGACCCTGGCCCGCGACGGTGAGCGCCTCTGGAACGGCGACTACGTGCAACTCTGGCATCAGATCTACAGCCCGGACGGCCGGCATCTTGCGGCCATCGTGGCCCCCAGGTTCGGCAAATGGACCATGGCGGTGGACGACCGCCCGTGGTCGCGGACGTTCGACGGGCTGATCACCGAAGCGGGTTTCAGCCCCGAGGGCGGCCAGATCGCCTGCGTCGCCAAAGAGGGCGACCGCTGGACCATCGTGGTGGACGGCCGCGCCTGGGAGGGCGACCACGACATGGCCTGGCAGCCGGTTTTCAGCCCGGACGGTCGGCACCTCGCCGCCAAGGTGGAAAAAAATGGGCGTTACCGCCTGCTGCTGGACGGCCGGGTGCTGCGAACCGATTTCGAAGCCCTCTGGAACCCTTGTTTCAGCCCGGACGGAAGGCGGCTGCTGGTTCGGGGGCTTGGCAGCGGGGCCGATCGGGGCCGCTATTACCGCGAGGTGGTTGCGCTGGACGGCTAGCAGGGGGCGGAGCGCGCAGGCCGCCATATCCCGCACACCTTTGAGGCCCTTGCAACCGATCCATTCGGGGAGGGAAACATGCACGCACTGTATAACTTCGTGGCCGGGCCATTGCTGTGGGTGGCCTTCATCGTGTTTGTCGGCGGGCTGCTCTACCGCCTGGTGTCCATGGCCCTGCTGGCGCGCAAAAAAGACCTCGTCGTATACTCCTACATGGACCTGCGCTACGCCCTGCGCTCCATCATGCATTGGCTGGTGCCCTTCGGCAGCCTGAATTCCCGCAAGCGTCCGGTCTTTACGATCGTCACCTTCACCTTTCACGTCCTGCTTTTTCTGGTGCCGATCTTTCTTTTCGCGCACGTGGTGCTCTGGAAGGAAAGCTGGAACGTCAGTTGGTGGTATCTCTCGGAGGCCACTGGGGACGTGCTCACCCTGGTGGTCATCGGCGCGTGTCTGTTTCTGCTGGTGCGCCGACTGGTGCTGCCGGATGTCAAGTACCTCAGCAGTGCGTCGGATTTCATCATTCTGGCGCTGGTTGCGGCGCCCTTCATCACCGGTTACTGGACCTACCACCAGTGGATCGGTTTTCGAACGATGGGAATCGTGCACATGCTCTCCGGTGAAATCCTGCTGATGGCGATTCCGTTCACCAAGCTGAGCCATATGATCTTTTTTCCGTTCATGCGGGGGTACATGGGCTCGGAATTTGGCGCCGTGCGCCACGCCCGGGACTGGTAGGCAACCGCCGCCTGCGCCCGCAGCCCCGGCACGCCGCCGCCACCGACCACTGTGTTACCCGACGGGGGATAATCCATGGTTGTACCTGCAGCCCAAGACAAACCCAAGATTCACGACATGGGGATCGCACAGGGGGCGGCCAAGCTGACCCCCGAGCGCATCGAGACCGTTATCCGGCAGTTTCTCAAGAACGAGACCGGCGCCCGTCTGAAAGCCTACCTGGAGACCTGTGTCCACTGCGGTCTGTGCAGCGAGGCCTGCCATTTTTATATCTCCAACGACAACGACCCCACCTTTTCTCCGGCCGCCAAGGTGAAGCAGACCTTAGGGGAGATCGTCAAACACAAGGGCCGGGTGTCGCCGGCCTTCATCGAAAAAGCCTGTGAGATCGCCTACACCGAGTGCAACCTGTGCCGGCGCTGCGCCATGTACTGTCCCTTCGGCATCGATGTGGCCTACCTGATGCTGTCCATGCGGCGCATCTGTCACCTGCTGGGCACCACCCCGCAGTACCTTCAGGATACCGCCCACAGCCACTCGGCCACCCTGAACCAGATGTGGGTCAAGGAAGACGAGTGGATCGACAGCCTCCAGTGGCAGGAAGAAGAGGCCCAGGAGGAGATTCCGACTCTAAGGATTCCGCTGGAAAAGGAAGGGGCCGATATCTTTTACTCGGTCATCGGCCCGGAGCCCAAATTTCGCGCCCAGCTGATCTACCAGGCGGCGGTGATCATGAACGCCGCCGGGATGAACTGGACCATGCCGGCCACCCCCGGCTGGGACAACAGCGACATGTGCATGTACTCCGGCGACAACGAGATGATGGCCCGCCTGAAACGCGCCCATTTCGAGACCGCCATGCGGCTCAAGGTCAAGCGGGTTGTCATGGGCGAATGCGGCCACGCCTTCCGCTCGGTCTACGACATGGGCAACCGCGCCCTGGGCTGGCGGATGCCGCCGATACCGGTGGTCCACGCGATCGAGTTTTACTACGAGCTGTTGAAGTCGGGGCGCATCAGGATTGCCAAGAAGTATGCAACGCCGGTGACCATCCACGACCCCTGCAACGTGGTGCGCGGCCGGGGGCTGCACGAAATGCTGCGTTACGTGGCCGACGCCCTCTGCGAGACGGTCGTCGAAATGCACCCCAACCGGGAGCACAACTACTGCTGCAGTGCCGGCGGTGGGGTGATCAACACCGGTCCGCCGTTCAAGAACAAGCGCGTTGCCGGCAACCGCGTCAAGGCCGAGCAGCTCTTCCGGGTCAAGACCAAGGGCGTCAAGACGGTGATCGCCCCGTGTCACAACTGCCACGGCGGGCTGGAGGATATCATCCATGTCAATCAACTGGGCCTGGAGCTTAAATTCCTCGGGGATCTGATTTACGAGACCATGGAAAAACCCGGATAGGGCCGCCGGGCGGCCCTTACCGGCCGCTGCGGGTTGCTGCAGCCAAAGCAGGAAAAAAGGGGGGGACTGATGAGAAACCGCGCTTTGATGGCCTTTGTGCTTCTCGTGCTGGCGGTCCTGGCGCTGGCTGCCGGATCGGCCGTGTATTCCCAGGACGACGTGGCCACGGTGAGGGACAGCGCCTTCGGCAACCGGATGCGGCCGCCGGTGCCCTTTCTGCATGACGACCACAACGAAAAGGCCGGTATCGACGCGTGCAACGTCTGCCATCATGTCGTGGAGGACGGCCAGGTGCTGGAAGATGAATCCTCCGAGGACATGGAGTGCTCGGAATGCCATCTGGCCGACGCCGGCGCCAAACCCATCGAACTGATCGTTGTCTACCACCAGCTCTGTGGCGGCTGCCATCGGGAGCAGCTGGCCGGTCCGGTGATGTGCGCCGAGTGCCACCCCCGGAACTAAGCGGCCTGCCCGGAAAAAGCGGTTACACCCGGGCGTTTCGGCCGTGAGTGTGACCCCCCTGATTTTCCGAAGGCCCCAACCGATTCGCCCTAAAAGAGGTCACCGCATGGCAAAAAAAATTCTGATCATCGATGACGACCCCATTATCGTCAAATACCTCACCGCGCTGCTGGGAGACAACGGTTACACCACCTGCAGCGCCACCTCTGCCGTGGCGGCGCTGGATCTGGTCAAACGCGAAAAACCCGACCTGATCACCCTGGACCTGGAAATGCCCGAGGAGTGGGGTCCGCACTTTTACCGCCGGATGACCAAGGACCCCGAGCTGCAGGACATCCCCGTCATCGTGATCAGCGGTATGGCCGGGCGGCATGCCATCAAGAAGGCGGTGGCCTATATCAGCAAGCCGTTTGACCCCGACAAGCTGCTGTTGACCGTGCAGCGCGCCATCGGGCTGCCGGACTGACCCGCGGCCCTCAATTGCCATGAAACCCAAACTGCTTCTGGTAGATGACGAGGAAGGGATCCGCAAGGTCCTCGGTATTACGCTGGCCGACAGCGGCTACTCCGTTTTGACCGCCGAAAACGGCGAGGAGGCCCTGCGCGTTTTTGACCACGAGCAGCCGGACATCGTGCTCACCGACATCAAGATGCCCGGCATGGATGGCATCACCCTGCTGCGCCGCATCAAGCAGCGCAACCCCGAAACCGAGGTCATCATGATCACCGGCCACGGCGACATGGACCTCGCCATCAAAAGCCTGCAATACGACGCCACCGACTTCGTCACCAAGCCGATCAGCGACGACCTCCTTGAAAAATCCCTCCAGAAAGCGCGCGAAAATATTCTCATTCGCCGCAAATTGAAAGAGTACACCGAAAACCTGGAATCCTTGGTGCATGAAAAGACGGCGCGGCTCCAGGCGGTCGCCAAGCCCTCCGCGCCAAAGGCTTCAGGCGCGCAGCAGGCGCCGGACCCTTCCCGCTACCAGAAGCTTTTCGACGATATGCCGTGTTACATCAGCGTGCGGGACCGCCACTACCGCCTCACGGCCGCCAACAAGCTCTTCAGGCAGGATTTTGGGGAGCCGGGCGCTGCCTGCTGCTATGAACTGTGCAAACAGGCCGCGGGACCCTGTGAGGACTGCCCCGTCGATAAAACGTTTCACAGCGGCTCTCCCCAGCAGGCGGAAATGGTTTTCAAACCCCAAACCGGCGCGTCTTTCAACACCCTGGTGTGGACCACGCCCGTGCGCGATGCCCATGGGGAGATCACCCACGTGCTGGTGATGGCCACCAACATCACCCTGCTCAGCCAGCTGCAGGATCACCTCGCATCCCTGGGATTGATGATCGGGTCGGTCTCGCATGCCATCAAGGGGATGCTGACGGGGCTGGACGGCGGCATGTACATGATCGATGCCGGTTTTGCGCACGAAGATCAGACGCAGGTCCAAGAGGGCTGGGAGGTGGTCAAGCTCATGGTGGGGCGCATCCGGGGGATGGTGCTGGACATTCTCTACCAGGCCAAGGAACGGGCGGTGGTGCGCACGCCGGTGGATCTGGCGGTGTTTGCCGAGGACCTCGCCGGCGTGATCGCCCCGAAAATGAAGCGCCACGGCATCCGCCTGGTGCAGGAGTTCGCGCCCGGTTTGGGGCGCTTCGAGCTGGATGCCGGCCAAGTCCAGGCCGCCCTGGTCAATATCCTTGAAAATGCCGTGGACGCCTGCCTGGAGGATCGTCAAAAAACCGAGCACCAGGTGGTGTTCCGGGTCCGTCGGGAGCCGCAGCAGGTGGTGTTTGAAGTCGAGGACAACGGCATCGGCATGGATGCCGACACCCGCGCCGGGATTTTTGCGCTCTTCAGCTCCTCCAAAGCCGACAAGGGGACCGGCCTGGGCCTTTTTGTGGCCGCTAAAATCGTCCACCAGCACGAGGGTGAGATCACGGTCGCATCCACACCGGGGGAGGGTTCCTGTTTCACCGTGCGCCTGCCCGCCGTCGGCACCGAGCCGGGAGGGCCTTCCACAAACACCCCTGAAGATCAGGCGGCGTGACCGCCGCGTGGTGCGCAGGTCCGCAACCGTCAGCCGTCATGCGGCCAGTTTATTCCGCAACCCCGCCGTCAACGCCAGGTTGAATCCCAGCCCGAGCTCCGAGTCCGAAAGGCCCACGGCCAGCCCCAGCAGCTGAGGCAGGTAGAGCACCGAAATGGTGAGGTTCTCACCGGCAAAACGGGAGGCTTTGGCCTGGAAAGCCTCGAGGTTCATCTGGCACATGGGACAGACGGTCGCAATGGCGTCCGCACCGCTTGCGGCCTTGAGGATGCCGGCCACCAGCGCCACCCCCACCTCCGGTTTGGTGGTCATCAGCGAGGCGCTGCAGCAGCGCGCGCCCATCTGCCAGGGGTGCACGGCGGCACCCGTGGCCGCAATCAGGGGGGACATGGTCTGCGGCGCTTCGGGGTCGTCAAATACCTGGTAGGGCCGCAGGCACTGGCAGCCGTAGTAGGGCGCGATCGTCAGCCCCTTCAGCGGGCGGCTGACCTTGGCGCGCAGCGCTTGCGCCCCGATATCGTTGGCCACCACGTCCAGCAGGTGCCGGACCCGCACCCCGCCGCGCAGGCGCAGCCCATCGACGCTCAGGACCGTGTTGAGCTCCGCCAGCAGGCCCGGTTCCCGCCGGATTTTTTCCGCCACCTTCCTGAGGTTCAGGTAGCAGGCGCTGCAGGGCACCACCAGGTCGCGGGCGATTCCCATCTTTTCGGCGATGGCGAGGTTGCGCGCGGGCAGGGCCAGGGCCAGCAGCCGGCTTTGGGCCTCGGCGGCGCTGGCCCCGCAGCAGTTCCAATCCTCAAGCTCCGTTATGTCGGCCCCCATGGCCGCCAGAAAGGCGCGGCTCGAACGGTCGTACTCGCCGGCGCTGGCCTCCAGTGAACACCCCGGGTAATACAGATACTTCATGACCGGCCCTCCACTTCAGCGACTTTGTCAAAGATGGCCTTCAGGCTGCCGCGCCCGGCACCGGTCGGCAGGGCCATCTGCAGCTTGCCCTTGCCCATCAGCTTGAGTCCTAAAGGCGCATACTTCAGCGGCAGCAGCGGGTTTTTCATGGCCAGGAAGTAAAGCGTCATGAATTCGCTTTCACGCACCCGTCCATGGCGGCGCACGCTTTCCAGAAAGCTGCGATAAAATCGCGCGCTCGAACGGAAGGCCGGGACGTTTGCGCGGGCCGCGGCCTGTTTGAGGGCCGCCATGGCGTCGGTCAGCGGCAGGCCCCGGGGGCACCGCAGGCTGCAGGTGTAGCAGGCCGAACAGAGGGCGAAGGTTTTGCTCTCAAAGACGCGGTCCTGCTCCCCCATCAGCACCATGCACCAGACTTGGCGGGGGGTGTGGTCCATGGCGTGCGCGTTGGGGCAGGAGCCGGTGCAGGTGCCGCACTGGATGCAGGCGCTGACCATTGCGCGGATGTCCGTCAGCGGTTCGCGAACGCTGGCGGTTTCACCCGGATGGGTTGCGGTGGTGCTGGCTTTCATGTGAACTCCTTCTGCCGGTGGCGTTGAAAAGGCTCGGGGTCGGGACACCCCGGCCGGCGGTCAGGACACTCCCTCCAGGGCGGCGTCGATCACCGCCAGCATTTGAGTGTCCGTAAATCCCGCCAAGATCGCGGCACTGTTGGGGCAGACCGCGGCGCAGGCCCCGCAGCCCTGGCACATGGCCGGGTTGACCTCAATTCTGTCCAGCTCCGGGTTGCGGCTCCGGGCGCCGTAGGGGCAGACGTCCAGGCAGCGCTCGCAGCGGCTGCAGAGGCTGTGGCGCACCTCGGCCACCACCTTGGCCGCCGGCAGGCGTTCGCGCCCCAGAATTCTGAGGGCCCGCTGGGCTGCGGCCTCGGCCTCGGCAATCGATTCCGGGATGCCGTGGGGCGCGCGCACCAGGCCGCAGGCAAACACCCCTTCCTTGAGGGCATCCACCGGCCGCCACTTGGATTCCGCCTCCTGGAAAAATCCGTCCCGGTCGCGGGCGACGCCGAATGCATCCCCCAGCGCTGCGGGCAGGTTGGGCACGATGCCGGTGGCCACCACCACGAGGTCGGCCGCTATGGCGACCTCGCGCCCGACCACCGGTTCGAAGACGGTCACCAGCGGTCCGGTTTCGGCGTCGATGGTCACCTCGGGTTTACGCTGCAGGCTATACGGGAAAAACAGAATCCCGGCCTGTCGCGCCTGGGTGTAGTAGGTCTCGGTGAAGCCGCAGCTCATCAGATCGCGGTACAACACATAAATTTCGATATCCGGGTTGCCCTTTTTGAGCGCGAGGGCGTGTTTGAGGGCCGAAGGGCAACAGACCCGGCTGCAGTAGTTGCGGGGCTCCTCGCGGCATTCCACGCACTGGATCATGACGACGGCCGCCAGGCCGACCGGGTCGATGGTCGCGTCGGCGAGGCCGGTTTCCAGCGCCTTCAAGGTCAATACCGCCCCGCTGGTGCCGTGACCGTAAGCCGTGGTAGGCGCCTCGCTGCCGCCGGTGGCGAGGATCACGGCGCCGTGCTCCAAGCTGGTGGCATGCCCGTCGGGTCCCTCGATGGTGGTGAAAAAATGGCCGACCTCACCGAAGGCCCCGGTCACCCGGCTGCCGGCGTGGACCGTGATGCGGGGGTGATTTTCCACCCGGGCCACGGTTTCGGTCAGCAGGCTGCGGGGGTTTTGGTTGTCCAAAGTCGACCTCAGCCAGTTCAGGTTGCCGCCCAGAATGTCGGCCTGCTCCACGAGGCTGACCGGGTACCCGTGGTCGGCGATGCTCAGGGCCGCGGTCATGCCGGCAATCCCGCCCCCCACCACCAGGGCCTCCTGGGTCACTGCAATGCTGGGCACCGGCCCCGGCGCGACCTTTTTCAGCGCGGCAACGCCCATGGCCACGACGCGCGCGAGCTCAGCGGGTGGCGGTCCGGTCGGAGCACTCGGCGTCACCAAGCTGTGAATGTCCACCACCGTGATCAGGGCCGGTTCCAGCCCCACTGCCGCCCCCAGTTCGCGCAGTTTGCGGGTGTAAACATAGGGGCGGCAGGCGGCGATCACCAGTCGGTTGACGTCCCGGGCCTTCGCCAGGCCCGTCATGGCCTCCCAGCCCTCGGCGGTGCAGGTCTTTTCCAATGCGGTGACCCACGCCACCGCCGGGTCCCGCTTAAGGTCAGCGGTCAAGGCTTCGGTCAGTGGGATTCTCTCGCCGCACGTGCAGAAAATTACCCCGACCCGGGGCGCTTCGCGGCTGACGTCCCGCAACGTCCCAACCGGCGATGGGGCGGCACCCAGGCTGCCACCGGCGGCGTGCAGCACCCGTGAAGCGTTCAAAGCGGCCGAACCGGCCCGGATCACCGATTCGGAGATGTCCTCCAGGCCGGCGAAGGCGCCGCCCAGAAAAATGCCGTCGCGGCTGCTTCTGGTCAGGGAAAACGGGGCGCTGCGGGCAAACCCCCAGGGGTTCAGTTCGATGCCGGCGATTTCGGCCAGTTGGGCGGCACCGGCCGCGGGCCGCTGGCCGACGGAGAGGATCACCAGGTCAAAACGCTCCTCGCGGCGACCGCCTTCGGGGGGGACATAGGCCAGCACGGGGTCACCGGTGGCCGTGTCGGGGATTACGGAGTGAATTCGGCCCCGCTCAAACCGGACGCCCCCTTCCTGCTCGGCCCGGTCGCGGTAGCGCTGAAACGACTTTCCGGGGGTGCGCAGGTCCATGTAGAAGATCGTCGTTTCAAGGTCCGTAGCGGTTTTTTCGCGCGCCAGGAGGGCCTCCTTGATGGCATACATGCAGCAAACGTTTGAGCAGAAGTCCGCTCCGCTTTGAAGATCGCGGGACCCCACGCACTGGATCCAGGCCACCTTGCCGACCGCTTTGCCGTCCGCCGGGCGCACCAGCCGCCCGCCGCTGGGGCCGGTGCCGCTCAGGATCCGTTCGAATTCCAAGCTGGTCAGCACATGCGGGCTCTGCCGGTAGGCAAACGGGTTTTTGCCCTCGGCCGGGTTGTAATAATCGGTTCCCCCGCAGAGAACTATCGCGCCGGTCTCCACCCGCCGGGCTTCGGCCAACTCGGTTTCATGCTGGATGCGCCGCACCTGAGCGCTCAGGGTGTCGGGCTCAAAGGGTTTGAGCAGATATTCGCGCGCGCCGGCCTTCATCGCTTCGATGGCGGTTTCGACGGTGGCGTAGGCGGTCATCATCACCACGCACAGGTCCGGCTGAATTTCACGGGCTTTTTGGAGGACTTCGACCCCATCCATGCCGGGCATTTTGATATCCAGCAGCATCAGCTGAAACCGCTCCTCGGCCAACCGTTTGAGGGCCTCCCCGCCGCCGGCGGCCATCTCCACCGTGTAGCCTTCATCGGTCAGCCAGGCGCGGATGGAATCCCGCACGATCAGCTCGTCATCGACCACCAGCACCTGGAAGCGCTTCCGGCCGCTGTCCGTCAGCTGGATGGCGCCGGTGGGGCAGGCCGCGACACACGCGCCGCAGCGGGTGCAGGCGGCCAGGTCGATTCTGAACGGGTTGGGAATGGCATGCGGCACGGGCAGATAGATGGCCTTGCGCAGGCTGAGTCCGGCGTTGAATTCATCCGGCACCGAGACCGGGCAGGCCGCTGCGCAGGCCCCGCAGCCGGTGCAGCGTTCCGGGTCCACCGGGTTGGGCGTCTGATGCAGGGTAACCTCGAAATGGCCGGCCTCGCCTGCGATGGCGGCGATTTCGGTGGAAAGCAGGATGTCGATGTTTTCGTGGAAAAGCCCCTTGCGCAGGCAATACTGAGAGCCGGCATCGCGCGCCACCAGCGGCAGCATCTTGCACATGCCGCAGTGATTGCTGGGGAACTGGTAGTCCAGTTGACTGAGAATTCCGCCGATATGCGGCGCGCGGTCGATCAGGGTGACCCCGTAGCCGGTTTCGGCCAGGTCCAGGGCCGCTCGGATGCCGGCGATGCCGGCGCCGACGACCATTGCGCTGCCGATTTTTCGTTTCATGGCTGGCCTCTGTTGATGGGGGTTCACGGCCATTGCCGCCGGCGCGGCGGACAAGCCCGGTTGGTTACAGCCCGGTCACCTCCCCGAATTCGTCCTCTTTGAACACCGCCAGTGGGGGCGGCTCGTCCAGGCTGCGGCCGGCCTCGTATTCAAACGCCGCCTGGGTGCGGTGGGACACGCTGCGAAAGAGTTCCATGACGGCGATGTCGTTGGGGCAGGCGTTGGAGCACTGGCCGCAGCCCACGCAGGCGGTGCTGATGTGGGCGAGCCGCGTCAGGTGAAAGAAAATGGTGTCGGTGGGCATCTTGACGGCCCCCTTGCGATGGGCCCACTTCAGATACTGAAACGGTTCATGGTCGAAGACGTCGGTGACGAAAACGCACTCCCGGCAGTAGCACACCGGGCAGGCGACCCGGCAGTTGTAACAGTTGACGCAGGCGGCCAGGTAAGCGCTGAGTTTTTCCAGGCTGTCGGTCTGCCGGCGGGTGGCGGCGAACATCTCGTCCCGGTGCGCGCTGCGTGCGGCGATGAGCTCGGCAAGCGCATCCTCGCGCCCGGCGGGGGCCTCCGCGGCCGCCGGCCCGAGC
>JBAPYE010000134.1:0-10153 GCA_049284575.1 Desulfobacterales bacterium | reverse complement strand
ATGGGGGTTGAAAAATCCATCTGCCAGCTGCCCTTGCCGGCCCGGTTGCCCTTGCGCAGGGTCGAGGCCACCTCCATGCCGTCCCAGCGGCCGAATTTGACCAGCAGCTCGACGTAGCCGCGGTAGTTCTCGATGTCATTGTTTTCACTGGCCCGCGACAGGTAGGCGTAGATCCGCGGGGCGACGGTCAGTGCGTGGCGCTCGGAATCGCCGTAAGTCAGGATGGGTTGGGCATACGCGATGTTGAGGCTGCGGTTGGCGTCGCCCTCCTGACCGTTGGATTGGTGCTGCAGACCGGTCTGGAAATCCAGGCGGCTGACCCGGGGCAGCCAGCGCTGCTGGAGTTCGGCATACGAAAGGAACACTTCGGGGCGGTAGCTGGTGTCGTCAAACGGCTGGGATTCGGACTCCAGGTCCCAGAAGGAGGTCTGGCTGTACCCCAAATGCAGCCCGTCCAACCAGGACCAGCGGCTGACGATGGGGCCGTCGGGATTCAGGATATGGTATTTGAAACTGATCTGGAACTTGACGTCCGCGGGGTTCGGGCCGTAGAGAAAATAGATCGGTTCGTGGCCCGAGAAGTTTTCCCAAAAATAGCCCATGTCCCCGTCTTGGGGTGGGCATGGAACCGGCGCGGGGAGGTCTTCGGGTTCGGCTGCCGCGGATAACGCGGCCTCCTGGACGCGGAAGGCGACCTGCGGTTTCCCAAGGCCGTCGATAGTCAGGGTGAGGATGCCGCTCCAGCCATCCGGCAGCGCCACCTCGGCGGCGACTTTGCGAAAGCCCCCGGGGGGGATCAGCAGCGGGGCTGCCGCCGGCTGCGCATACGTGATGGCCACTGCCTGGCGGGCATCTTCGCGGGAAAGCCACCCGCTGCGGTGGGCCGCGAGGTCGACGCGCACCGGCTGCGCGCCGGAATTGGCGAAAAAAAAGGTGATAACCGCGGTCCGGCCGGCCTGGACGGGGGCTTGCGGGGGCTGCAGAATGGTTTCGAGCTGCGAGGCCTCGACCAGGCCCGCCAGCAGCAGCCAGACTAAAACGACGGTAACCCGGAATGTGCCCATGCGGCCCTCTCTGGCGGCGGTCAACAGCGCAAACGGAGTGTCCTATAACAGAAATTATGCGGCGCCAAAAGCTTCTTTTGAACCGCAACCGACGGCTGCCGGCAGGCCATTGCGGTGGGCAAGCGGCCGGTCGCCGATAAAGCCTTCGGGTGCTTGCCTGCGCGGTCTAAACCGGCTATAAAGCACCGGATTGCATGCGCGCGGTTCACCACCCGGGATGTGACCCGTTTCGGCCTCGGCCGAGCGGGCGGAGCGAAAAGACAAAGCGTGATGTGGCAGAAGCAGATTCTCATTCTTGCGGCCATCGCCCTGGCGCATTGGGCGGCCACCCGGGCGGTGGGCTCCCTGATTCTGCACCAGACCGCCCAGCACGTTTTCGAGCCCCAGCTCCCGGCGGTCACCCGGCTGCTGGTGGCCGCGGCCAAGATCCTCTATTTTCCGGTGGTCAGCCTGTCGCTTTTTCCCCGGGCCTGGTTTCCGGGCGGCTGGATCGCCGTCCCGGTCCTGGCCAACAGTCTGGTCTGGGCCCTGGCGCTGTGGGCGGGGGTCAGCCTGGTGCGGCGGGCACGTCGCCGTCGCCGCAAGTGACCGCGGTGCCGGCTTTCAGAGAAGAGATCGCGGCGCCGGCAGCGGCGCCGCAGGAGATCACCATCGGCGTACGGACCCTGGTGGCGCATGCGCTGCGTGCGGGCGACCTGGAATCCGGCTTTCTGGGCAGCGTTCGGCCGCTGGAGGGCATCCGGGCCCATCAGCAGATTCAGCGTTCGCGACCCGCCGGTTATGTCCCGGAGGTGGCGGTCAGCCACCGGGTCGATGCCAGCGGGTTTCGCCTGCAGGTCACGGGCCGAATCGACGGGGTTTACCAGGAGGACGGCCAGACCGTGGTGGAGGAGATCAAGACCACCACCCGGGACCTCGATGCCCTGATCGGGCGTGAAGATCCCCTGCACTGGGGGCAGGTCAAAGTTTACGCCTTGCTTTACGCTCTGACCCACGGCCTGGGCGAGGTGATCACCCGGCTGACCTACTGTCAGCTGGACAGCGGTGAGGTTCGCAGCATCCCCCGGGCGGCGGCGGTTTCCGACCTGCAGGTCTTTTTCGATGACCTGGTGGGCCGCTACCTGCAGTGGGCGCGCACATTGGCCGATTGGCAGGCCCGCCGCGACGCCAGCCTGGCAGGGCTTGGCTTTCCTCACCCGGAGTATCGCCCGGGGCAGCGCGACATGGCCGTGGCGGTCTACCGCGCCATCCAAAACGGCGACCAACTGCTGGTGGAAGCGCCCACCGGGATCGGCAAAACCATGGCGGCCCTCTTCCCGGCGCTCAAGGCCCTGGCCGCGGGGCTGACCGAAAAAATTTTCTACCTCACGGCGCGCACCACCGGCCGCGGCGTGGCTGAAAAGGCCCTCGCAGAGTTGCGGAGCCGCGGGGCCTGCGTCAAATCGCTGACCATCACGGCCAAGGACAAGATCTGTTTCAACCCCGGCAGGACCTGCAGCCCGGAGGAGTGCCCATTTGCCAAAGGGTATTACGATCGTTTGAACACGGCGGTGGCAAGCGCCTTTCGCCAGGACGCCTTTACCGGCGAGTTCCTGCAGACCGTTGCGATGGCCGAAGGCGTCTGCCCGTTCGAGTTCTCCCTGGATCTTTCCCGGTTTGCCGACTGCATCATCTGCGATTACAACTATGTTTTTGACCCGCGGGTCTACCTGCGGCGGTTTTTCGGCGAGGAAAACGGGGTCTACAGCTTCCTGGTGGACGAGGCCCACAACCTGGTGGACCGCTCCCGGGAAATGTTTTCCGCCGACCTTCACAAGGCGCCGCTGCTGGCGCTGCGCCGCAGCTTAAACGGCCAGCTGCCGGCGGTTTTCCGGGCCCTGAACGGGATCAACGGCTGGCTGCTGGAGACCCGTAGAAGCTGCGACGGGGCTGCCAACCCCCGTTCGGAAGCGGCCCCGCCGGTGGGTCTGCTGCCCCGGCTGCAGCGCTTTGCGCGCGCCGCCGAAACCTGGTTGACCCAAAACACCCCGGCGGCCTTCCGGGAAGATTTGCTGCAGGCCTTTTTCAGCGTCAGCGGCTTTCTGCGGGTGGCGGACCAGTTTGACGCCAGCTACGCTACCTGTTACGAGCGCCTGGGGGCAGACCTGAAGGTCCGGCTCTTCTGCCTGGACCCCGCCCCGCAGCTGGCAGCGGCTCTCAAGCGATGCCGGGCGGTGGTCTTCTTTTCGGCCACCCTGACGCCTGCGGGGTTCTTCGAAAAAAGCTTCGGCTGCCGCTCCAACGCCCGCCGTCTGAGGTTGCCCTCGCCTTTTCCGCCGCCGCATCTGGGGGTTTTCGTGACGGCCGCGGCCACCTACTTTCGCCAGCGTCGCCGGACCGCGCCGGCGGTGGCGCGCAGCATCGAAACCCTGGTGACCCGGCGCAAAGGCAACTACCTGGTTTTCTTCCCCTCCTATGCCTATCTGCAATTGGTTCGGGAGGCCTTCGATCGGGCGCTGCCCGGGCTTGAGGTCATCTGCCAGCGCCCCGAAATGTCGGAGGGCGAGCGGGAGGCCTTCCTGGACCGCTTCGAACTCGACAACCCCCTTACCCTGGTGGGCCTGGCGGTGCTGGGCGGGGTGTTTGGCGAAGGCATCGATCTGGTGGGCGAGCGCCTCTGCGGGGTGGCGGTGGTGGGCGTGGGGCTTCCGGGGGTTTCACTGGAGCGGGAGCTGATTCGGGCCTATTTTGAAGCCCGCGGCGCTCGGGGGTTTGAAAACGCCTACCTCTACCCGGGCATCAACCGGGTGCTGCAAGCGGCCGGGCGGGTGATCCGCTCCGAGCACGACCGCGGGGTGGTGGTCTTGATGGATCAGCGGTTTAGCACCGCCCGCTATGCCGAACTGCTGCCCCCGGCGTGGCGGCCGATGGCGGTCGTGCGCGCGGGTCAACTGGCCGGGGGGCTGCAATCCTTCTGGGAATCGAACCCGTTGTGACCCACTTACTGACAGACATCCCGGCCCTCCAGGCCCGGATCAGCCGGGTGCTGACGCGCCAGTGCCGCCAGGCCGGCGCCTGTTTGGATAACCCGGATGCGGGCAGCAAGTCCTCCGCGGTGCTTTTCCTTTTGGCCGGCGATAGGACCGAGCCGTTTCTGATTCTCAACAAACGCTCCCGGCGGGTCAAACAGCCCGGCGATCTGTGCTGCCCGGGGGGCAGCGTTTCCCCGCGGGTGGACGGCCTGGTGGGAAAACTGCTGGGGCTGCCGCGGTTGCCCCTGGGCAGCTGGCCCCCCTGGCGCGGCTGGCGCCGCAGCGCACCGGCCGATGCCCGGCGCCTGGCCCTGCTGCTGGCCACCAGTCTGCGCGAGAGCTTCGAGGAGATGCGGCTGAATCCGCTTGGCGTCCGGTTCTTGGGGCCTCTGCCGGCGCAGCGGCTGGTTCTGTTCCGCCGGATCATCTACCCGATGGTGGGCTGGGTTGCGGGCAACCAGAAGCTGGTGCCCAACTGGGAGGTGGAAAAAATTGTATCCATCCCCCTGCGCTGCCTGCTCGATCCGACCCACTACGTTCGCTACCGGCTGCATCTTTCAGCCGCGGTGGCGACCCGGTTCAGCGGGCGCACCGAGGATTTTCCCTGTTTTGTCTTTGAGGCCGGCCATGGGCGGGAACTGCTCTGGGGCGCCACTTTCCGGGTGGTGATGGTCTTTCTGGAGCTGGTGTTCGGCTTCCAGCCGCCCGATCCGGCGCGGCTGCCGGTGGTCTCGGGCCGCATCCGGCGGGATTATCTCACCGGGTGTTGACGCCGCGCGGCGGGTGTCCGCGCGCAGCCCTCAGACCGTCGCGCCCGTGACGCACACCCGCTCTAAGAACGCTTCCAACTCGGGGTATGCCGTTTTCAGCCGGACCAGCCGTTCGGTGGCAAAAATATTGTCCAGGGTCGGCGGCTCCAGGGGACGGTGGGCCCCGCGATGAATGGATTCCATGGTGACGGCAACGGCGTAAATGGTGGTCTTGCGAATCAGGTCCTCTTCGGTGATCCTAACGCTGTCCCCCTCTTGGTGATGGAGGATTTCAGACACGCAAGCGGTCAGAAGGGGGTCCACGCTGCGGTGGCTGCCGGGGCAGGTTTCCGGCTCGAAGTGGCTGTCGATAAAGTCGTCCACCCGCCGCTGGAGGATGCCGAGCCACTTTTGGTTGAGGTTTTGGGGTAAAACCGCGGCAGACCCTCTGGACAATACCTCGTTACCGAATTCGGAGAGCAGCATGGGGTTCTCGCTTTCGTTGCGGTGGGGTTCTCAGGATGTGCCGCGATCAGGGTCGGCAGAAAGTAGGCGCTCCAGGATCAGCCCGCTGAAACTTTGCTGAGCCGGGGATTCAAATCGCCACCCGAGCTGCATCTGGCAGCCGCCGCAGAGCGCAATGCGCCAGCGGTAGCCCGGAAACCAGCTGAACTCGAGGGACGCCGGGCCGGCGAGGCGGCAGCCCGACGCCTGGCGGAAGCACCCGATTTCAAACACCAGGCCCGTAGGGTTGGCGAACGAATGCCGGTGGCTGCCGGCCATTGCGATGCGCTCCTGCGGGCGGGTGACCGGGTGGCGGCACTGCCGGCAGACGATCGCGGCTTCGGGCTCCACCGGGCGCGTTTGCGGGGTCTCGCGGGGGGCGCCGGCGCGGCTCCTTCCTTTGCCGCCGTTCCCGGGGCTGCGCAGACGCCGAACAGGGACGGGCAGCGAGGAAAGCATGTCCTCAACCGTCAATGTTGCGGTGGATCAGGATGGCCAGGGGCACGATCACGCTGAAAATAAAGAAAAGCCCTTCCCACGAAAACCAGGCAGCCGTCATGGGCTGCCCGGTTCGGCGGGATTCCGAGGTCTTGGAGAGAAACCCCAGGCCTGTGATCAGCCACAAGACCA
Source organism: Desulfobacterales bacterium (assembly GCA_049284575.1). Taxonomy (GTDB): domain Bacteria; phylum Desulfobacterota; class Desulfobacteria; order Desulfobacterales; family JAABRJ01; genus JAABRJ01. The sequence continues at coordinate 4,195 of JBAPYE010000134.1, read as the reverse complement.
AAACCAATACCACCTGTGTGATCAAATTCATTCTCGACTTCCCAGAGGGGGGCGGGGAGGCGTTTTGCCGACCCCGGTGCACTTTTTTGTAATCCACCCGGCAGTCGGCGGTCAAGCGTTCTGGACACCTCGCCTGCGCCGCTTCGCCAGCCCGGCGCAAGGCACTGCAGGGGGTGCCGGCGGTGGTTTTGCGAATTTTCTCAAACTGAGAAAAGAGGTCAGATCCGTCAGCCGCCGGCGGCCGGCTTGCAGGCCGGGGCTTTGAAGCCGCCGGTGCCCGTGGCGATGCCTTTGGGGCGGATGGCCCCGGCCGACATGATTTTTTTGACCGCTTCCGATTGGCACCCGGGGCATTTGGGCGGCGGGTCGGTAGCGGACAGCACCAGTTCTTCGAATTGGCAGCAGCAGTCTTCACACAAAAACTCGTAGATGGGCATTACTCGCTCCTTCTGATTTTAAAACCGAATATTAATTGTCCCGGCCTGCAAGTCAAGGCAAAACAGCCCTGGGGGCCGGTTGCCGGCGGGCCATGGCGTGCGGGGGCCGTAAGCGAAGGTGTCTGCAGCGGCCTTTGGGAGGGGAGGATCGATGAACTGGATTGCCGACCTCATTCTCCATTGCAAGGGGGTCATGCGGCGGGGTGAAAGTGGATGACAGGGGCTGCCGCTGTAGGCCAGCATCCACTGCCGCGGACGGAAGACGGGCCGGAATAAACGGCTTTTCCTACAGGTCAGCTGAATATTCGGGCATTTTATCGCCGCCGGGCAAACTGCCATCCGTTGCCAGAATAGTGAATCGCCTGGGGTTTGACAAGGGCTTTTTTGTGTTCCTCGCGGCGCGCGCCCTAATCATAGATTAACAGGAGCACCAGATAGGGGTTGGTGGTCGGACCGGGCCGCAGCCCGGCCTCGGCCGCCCGCCAGAAATCGCGTTTGGCGGCTTGCTCGGCGATGGCCAGGCAAACCCTTTCCGAGACGAAGAACTGGCTGGCCGTGGTGGCTACGAGCTGCCGCAGTTGGTCTTCAGCTCGTGACAGGTCGATCCGCGCCGAACGGCAGACCGCCGCTGCCGCGGGGTCGGCCTGAATTGCCGCCAGGGCCTCTATGATCCAGTCTCCGCGGAACAGGATCTCGGCCAGGTTGTCCACGTAAAGACCGCACAACTCGCCCCTGAGGCCTCGGATGACGGCACTTTTGGAGGTCTGCTGGTCGTCGTCGTTGGTCCGCGTAAGCTCCGGCTGTTTGATGCCGGCCGCCAGGTTGCTGCAGGCATTGACGGCAACCGCCAGCTGAAGATCGAGGGCCTGCAGGAGCCCGTCAAGCTCGTAAGCGGTCTGCGCGACGAGCTGGCCAACGTCAGCGGTGCTTTCGTCGTTGGGAAGCCGACTGTCCAGTGCATCGAGGGCGCTGTAGAGTTCCGCTCCAGTGAGGGCGGCCCTTTCCAGGTAATCAAGGTGGCTCGTGCACAGTTGACCCCGCAAGCGCGAAATCCGCTGGCTTTTGCTTTCGGCCGCAGCGCCGGCCGCGACACCCAGGAAGGCGGCGAGGATCAGGCCAAGGGCCGGGATGATTTGGCGAAGCGATTTCATAGGGTCCTCCCAGGGGCGACCGCCAGCGGTATCAGCCGGGCGGCGGCGGGTTTAGAGCTCAACGATCGGTGCGCCCTTGCCGACCACCGGCGGGTCTTGGATTTCAGGGGGAGGCTCTTCCCGGTATTCCTCTTTGGAGGATCGCACCATAAATACAAAATCGCCGTTGTAGAGGATGACGTTGATCCGGGGTTCCGTCTGGCTGCCCAACCGGTTGAAGGCCTCGAGGTCCTCCGGGGTGAAGGAGAAAAAGTTCAGCCGGAAGCTTTCCCCGGCGTTGGATATTTCCGCCCAGCCGCCGCCGGGCACGCTGGAGAGCATATAACTGAAATTCTTGATTTCGCTCTTGGGGCAGTTGCGCACGATGACGATGCCGCCCGTGATCCCGTCGGGTTGCGGTTCGTCTGCCGCTGCTGGCCCCCAAAGTGCGCTGAGGGCCAGCAGCACCCCCGCCAGGCGGGTGATTCGAAGCGCTCTCTCCATGATCTCCTCCCTTTTTGCCGGTTGCGGGTGTCCCATACCGGCCCGTAAAAAAAGCCGGGTGACCTCTTGCAAGGCAACCCGGCTGTCTTGGTGGCGCAAGACCCGCGGCTTTCCGTCGCCCGATCACTCGGGGTTTGGCTTTGACGCATTCGATTAGGACATCTCGGAGCAATAAGGATGCCATCTGCCGGCCAAACGGCGGGGCCTCTTGGGGCAGTTCGGGCCGGCGGCGGTCTGCCGGGCGGCGGCTGCGCCGGGTCGTCGCCCGCTGCGCGCAACGGTGGGAGGGGTTGGGAAAATCTCTTTCGATATATTGGGTAAAAAAGGGGTGATTGTTACCTTTTTTTCATATCTTGCGGTGCAATTGAAATCATCGAAAGTGGCGACCGGTTTCCCGGCGACGCAGCAGGTTGCCGGTAAAAAACATGGTGGCGGGAAAGGCGAAATAAAGGATCAGTCTGTTTCCTCGGGCAGGCGGATGACCAGCACCGGAATTTTGGCGCGCCGGATCACCCGGCGGGCCGTACTGCCCATCACGGCGTCCGCCAAGGCGCCGAGTCCGCGGGTGCCCATCACGATCAGATCAAAATTCCGCTTTTCGGTCAGCGCCAGGATTTCAGAGACCGGCTCTCCTTCACGGGTCAGGATTTCGGCCCGATCCAACCGGCAGCCGGCGAGCTGCCCCTGCAATTCCTGGCAGAAACTCCGCAGCCGCCCCTGGATGATGGTGAAAATTTCCTTCTGACGGCGCGCCTGGATTTCCTGCCACTCGTCCTCTCCCAGCATCGCCGCAACCCGGCTGTGAATGTTGGCGGAGATTTGCTCGATGACATTCAGAATCGTGATATCGGCATCAAACCGTTCGCCCAGCGCGACCGCGTAGCGGGCGGCATAGCGGGCGTTTTCGGAAAGGTCCGTGGCGTAAAGGATCTTTTTTATTTCCGGCAGCATGGCGATCTCCAGTGACAGGTTGTAAGGGTTTATTAGTGGTTGAAACTTTTTGCTCTGGCATACCCCGGAGCCCACCCGGTGCAAGGCACCAATCGGGCTTATAGACTGCCGTCACGCCTCCAGCACCAGAACGAGCACTTCCCGCGGGCCATGCACCCCGAAGGCCAGGGTGAGCTCGATGTCCGCCGTTTTGGACGGACCGGAAATCAGCAGGGCATTGGTCGGCATGCCTGCATTCCAACTGCCGGCCGTGAGGGCATCGGCAAAACTGCAGTAGATGTTGCGGGCGTCCACCAGGGCGATGTGAACCGGAGGCACCAGCGAGATCAGGCGCGGCTCCTCGGGGGTGGGCCACAGGATCAGGGCGCCGTTTTCGGCGATAGCGCCCAGCGTACCGGTGATGCCGGCATCTAGCTGGAACAGCTCGGACTTGAAATCCTCCACCGGCGCGGTGTAGGGCACCAGTCTGGGCAGCCCCGGGTCTTGGGGGGGCCAGTCGGCCGCCAGGGTTTTGCCGTGGGGCGTCGCGGGACCGTAGAGCAGGGTCTTCAGGGCGCGCGGGCGCAGCAGGTCTTGAAGCCGCGAGACCCAGTCTTTGGTCTTGACCACGTGCACCTCGCCCCTCACGGACTGCATGAAATGCTTGAGCTGTTCGACTTTTTCCGCCTGGCAGAGCGCGGGGATCGGCAGCGCGCCGGTTTCCGGAATTTGGGCCGGGCGGTCGGCGACGGCGGCGGCAAGCTTGCGCATGATGTTTTCACGGGCGGTGTCACTCATCATCGACTCCTTGGGCGCGGGTCATGGTGTGCAGGCTCCGTCGGGCCACCTGGGGGGGCGTCCGGTAGCGGCTCCAGAGTTTCAGGGGGCCTAATCGGGGGGCCTTGTCGCCCATCAGACCGGCCAGGCGGGTTGCGAGGGCATTCAAGGCCGGTGTGCGGTTGACTTTTTCCCAGGCTTTCCAGGCCAAGGTTTCCGGAAGGTTGCGCTTGAACCCCTCACCGGGCACCCGACCGGTCGGGTGGGCGGCGTAGCTGGCGTTGCGCAGCTCGCGGATCAGGCCGGGAATCGGGATTTTGACCGGGCAGACGGCCTCGCAGGCGCAGCACAGGCTGGAGGCCGTGGCCAGGACACCGGCTTCCCGCAGACCCTCCATCTGGGGGGTGAGTATTTCGC
>JBAPYE010000133.1:0-9018 GCA_049284575.1 Desulfobacterales bacterium | reverse complement strand
GGCATTTCTTGAACGCCTGTTTTCATTGCGGCATCAAAATGGCCTGAACAGAGGCAAACTGGCGGTCTCTATCGCCACCGGTATTGGCCGCGGAGCACCTGGCCTGGAAGAGGCCAGCAACCAGATCGCCCATGCCCTGAATCTTGAGGGTATGAATGTTCTCGGACAGCTCAAAGTGACCGGCAACCCGGAATGCATGGTTTGCGGTTATGGCCAGACCTGTCCGATGAGTTCACTTCCTTGGGTATTCGGTGATGACACCACGGTAACGCCTGATAAGTTCTGCAAAGTGGAAGACCAGACAGAAACCTGGGAACAAGCCAAGGTGTTGGGTCGGGAGATCGCCCACAAGCTGGGCAATCAAATGCGGATGTAGTCTCAAGAAATTCACATATTCCAATTGCCCCAAGAAAGGAGGTGATCTGTTTTCCCCATCATGAGTATCTGATATTAATAGAAGATTGAATAACGGGAGGTTAAACCATGAAAGTTTTAGTTGCTTATTTTAGCCAGAGTGGAAATACGGAAAAGATCGCCAAAGCCATCTGGGAAGAAGCATCCCAAGCAAATGAGGCACATTTGAAAAAACTTGAGGACGTCGCAGCTGAAGATTTTGCTGGGTATGATTTCATCTTCATCGGCTCTCCCCTCCACGCCGCCAATTTGGCTGCACCGGTCAAAGATTTCTTGACGAACATTAAGGCAGGTTCAGGCCAAAAAATGGCTGGTTTCATAACCCATTTCGCCCCTGCCTATCCGGACCAGGACATGGAGGGTTTTACAGAACCAATAAAAGCAGCATGCAAGAAAAACGGTATTGAATACAAGGGCTGTTTTGACTGCCAGGGAGCGCTGGCCGAATCCATGCACGATGCAGTACAGAAAAAGCTCAATTTAAATGATGAGCAGTGGGCGGATATGGTCAAACAGATGACCGGGCACCCCAACGAAGAAGACGTGGCAAACGCCAAAGCGTGTGCAAAAGGAGTTTTGGGCTGATTTAAAGCCCCTGCACATACATTCAGAGCTCCTGGCTCCTTCCCCCTAAACGAAATACATCTTGTGAAGCAGCGCGAGTACCAAACCCGTTGCATTTGAATCTAACAGTAGCCAGGAGCCCTGAAGTTGAGGGATAAGATGAAATTTGACTATCCATTTCAGCTCCCAAAAAATCAATAAAGAAAAAACGCGATTGTTAAAACTGAACGGTTCTCTGATACTCTGTTTGAATGCAGTTTGTCCTACTCAAGAGAGGAGAAACTTATGCCTGAAAATAAAATCATCGAGGGAATAAAAGCGTGTGTGTTCGATGCCTACGGAACGCTTTTCGATGTTCATTCAGCAGTCGGAAAACATCGGAATCGACTGGGGGATCGCGCTGATCAAGTGTCCAATCTGTGGCGTACTAAGCAATTGGAGTACACCTGGCTTCGCAGCCTGATGGGACGTCATGCCGATTTTTGGCAAGTCACACAGGATGCACTGGATTTTGCCTTCGATATGCATGGCATCAACAATCCTGATTTGCATAGGGATCTCATGGAGGCATATCTGAAACTGGATTGCTATCCGGAAGTGCCCGAGGCGCTTTCGATTCTGAAAAACCGTGGTTTCAGGCTGGCGATCCTGTCAAATGGAACACCGGCCATGCTTGATGCTGCCGTGAAAAACTCAGGGATCGCGGATTTGATCGAAAAGAACTTTTCTGTTGAGGATGTAGGCATATTCAAGCCCGATTTTCGAGTATACCAGCTTGCCGTTGATGGCTTGAAAGTCAGGTTTGGAGAAATCGTATTCCAGTCATCCAATGCGTGGGATGCCTCAGGTGCATCCGCTTTTGGATTCAAGGTGGCGTGGGTGAATCGATTTGGTCAGAGCAAAGAAAGGCTTCCGGGGAAACCAGATGTTGAAATCAAGAACCTTACGGAGTTGCCGGACTTTCTGAAATAGCAGTTAATCTGAATACGACATGGGTACTGTCACCTCACTGTCTGCCGAACCCGCTTTTTTTGATGTTGGGCACTTTCAAATTAACCATGACGCCAGGTGTTGTTTGTTCGGTTGTGAGTTTAAGCCGCTTTTTGCATGGCAAATGCTTGCAAATGTATAATATTTGGCTAAATTTCACACTCAAAAAGGAAAAAAACACGATGACAAAACTTACAGAAATCCTGGGCTGCAAGTATCCAATAATTCAAGGCCCCATAGGCCAACTTAATGATCCTAAAATGGTGGCCGCTATATCAGAAGCGGGTGCTTTTGGTGTTCTGGCTTTGGGTTTCATGACGGACACGGAAAAGGTCAGGCAAATGGTAAATGCGGTCAAGGAAATTACTGACAAACCCTTCGGGGCTAATCTCATGGTCGCCATGAATCCCAACAACGAGGCCATTCTCGAAATACTGGCCGAAGCGGGTATTAAGGTTGTGACAACATCGGCTGGATCACCGAAGGCGATCTATCCGAAGATCAAGGAACTGGGGCTTAAAGGCTTTCACGTGGCTCTGACGGTAAAGCTTGCAGTAAAAGCTACAGCAGCAGATGGGATTATTGTTTCGGGATCGGAATCCGGCGGGCTGCGTACCAATGGCCCTGAATCCACCAATTTGATCCTCGTCCCTGTGGTCTGCGACATGGTTGACGTACCAGTCGTTGCGGCAGGTGGCATTGCAGATCGCCGCGGATATCAGGCAGCGCTTGCCCTTGGTGCGCAAGGGGTACAGATCGGGACCGCTTTTCTGGCTTCCGAAGAAAGCCCGGCTTCAAAGGCATGGAAAGAGGCAATCATCAACTGCGGTGAAGCAGGAACAACATTATTGCCGACTAACGGCATGGCCATGCGAACCATTATCAATCCAAAACTGGAGGAACTTTTGGTTTCCGGTGTGGATCTTAGCCAGGAATACAACATGAAGAACGCATTTAAAGCTTGGTCCACCGGGGATTTCGATCTTTATCCGGCAGGTGCCGGTCAGATCAGTGCCTTGATAAAAGAGATCAGACCGGTAAAAGATATCATCGAAGGAATGGTTTGCTGAAATTCAGAAGAAACACCTCATAACAAGCAATAAAGCCTGGCCCAGAGGATCAGGTTTTTTAAACATAAAATCAACTTCCCCGAAGGTTGAAAGGCGAATATTGATGAGCCCGTAAAACTCAGGCGACCAATTTGAAGTTACCCGGGGCGGCCGGGGGTTGGTTGCGGAAAATCGATTCAAAATTGGTCGCGCCAGCTTGGATGCGCTCTTTGAAAACCGTAAAGGTCCTGTAAATGACCCCGAAACGGCCGTTTTTGGCGGCCAGGGCTTTTGCCCTGGCCCGCCGGACCCTGGCTGCCCTTAGCATATTCAACCCGGCGGCCTTCATTATGGCGCAGAACCGCACCGCCCCAAATCCCCGGACCCTGAGCTTTTTGACCCCCGTGAGCCTGTCATACTCACTCATGGTGGCCTCCACCCCGGCACGCCAGCGGTAGTTTTCCATAAACGTCTCGGTTTGCTCCTCGGCCCGCCGTCGCGCCAGGCGGATTTGCTTCTCGCTATAGTTGAGGTAAGCGGCGTTCTTGCCCAGTTTCACCGGACATTCCGACAGCCGCGGGCAACCCTGGCAGCATTCTAGTTCAAATACGGCGCTGTACTTCGCGTTCTTTTTGGGCTTGCACCACTTGGGGGCGTGACCCGCAGGGCAGGCCGTGACGTTGCCGGCCGTATCGAAGTGAAATTCGCTCAGGGGCTTTTTTTCGCCGCCCTTGCAGGTGGGGGCGACCAGCTCCACCTCCGCCACCGCAGCGACCCGGTGGTTTTCATCACTGCCGTAGAGCGTGTCGGCCAAGACCTCATCGGGCCCCAGGCCACGGAGCCTGGTATCGGCAATGGCCGGGATCAGCGCATGGGCATCGCTTTCACAGGCCGGCTGAACATCGACATGCGTGATGAGGTTCAGCGTTTGCTGCTTTTTCAGCCTTGTCTTCGCTGCAGCTGAAGGTCTCTATTGTCCTTTCCACTTGGACGTCCGCTTGGAACCCCGAATCAACCTGAATTTCAGCGGGATGTCTTGAAACATGCGTTGAGACTGCTTGAATACTCTCCCCCCGGACCGGTTCTGGAGGACTATCCCCATGATGCAGCGGATGATGATATCGAAGCGGGCGCTCTGGCTTGCCCGGTCAGTTTTGGCACCATCCCCCAGGCAGCGACAAGCCGGGATTCACTGATGCAGGAATTCCAGGATGAAGTCGATAACATGAAGACCTGGTATGATATCGCCCGTGAGAAAAGCTTGCGCGCGACTGCAGGGATCAGCGGCCTGGGTCCCGATCAAATTGCGGCCCTCTTTCGCGACTTCATCGAAAATAAAATCACCGGCCCTGAGTTGCATGGCGAAAAGCTTTCGGACCTGCTGCGCTTGGCCGCAGAGGATCTCAAAGCGTTTTATTTCGCGGCGATCTCCGCCCAACCAGGACAGTCGACCAACGCCGCAACGCTTTCAGACTGGTTCTGGGGGGAAACCTGTGCCGCTCGCGTTCTTAACGAAGTCCGAAAATGCTGCCTGAATATTGCAGCCAAGGATATGCAACTGGCCGGCAAGCTCCTGCTTATACCCAGGAGTCAGATGCACCGGTTTGAAGAGTAGTTCAGGAAAGGATCATTTTTGTGACCGTAATGAACCCACCTCCTTTTCACTAAACCAAACTCATGAAAACCATACAAATTTTCGTTCTTTTTAATTGCTTGATCGGCATTTTCCCCTCCTTGTCCACAGCCGCAGATGTTGATTTTTTTGTGGACGCCACCGATCCGATTCCATCCGCCTGGGAAGCGGTTAACCCTGAAATCGTTTTACGCCAACGGCCGGTTTTGATTCAATTCGAGATGCTTTCTCCTTATCATTGCCACGAACTGCATCTCAATTTTTTTGAGAATGTTCAAATGACCGTTGTTCTGGATCAACTAAAGGTGATTTCTCCGGAAGAGTCGGTCTGGATCGGATCGGTTTTACCCGGCAGCATGCAGGGGGCGGCCACTTTTGTACGCAAGGGTAATCGATTAACGGGCACCGTACGCCATGATTCACTGGCATACCAGGTGCGCCACATCGGGGGGACTCTTCACCTCGTCAGGGAAATTCGAGCACCTCAAGCAGGCGTGAGCGCAAAGGCGCTATCGAGTAAGTCGACCAGCATGGAAACCGAGGTCTTCACGCTGGTCAATTTAGAGCGGCAGATCCAAAAGCTGCATCCCCTTCAATCGGACAGCCGCTTGCAGGCCGCCGCAGCGGGGCATTCCCGGGATATGGCCGAGCAAAACTACTTCGATCACACCAGCCTGGATCTTCGCACACCCGGAACACGGATATCCCAAGCCGGATATTCTTGGAGTACCTACGGCGAAAATATTGCGGCCGGCTATCCGACGCCGGCGGCAGTCGTGGAAGGCTGGATGAACAGTTCGGGGCACCGTGCCAACATCCTGGGCAGCGCGTTTTGCGACCTCGGTGTCGGGTATGCGTATTCGGCCGCAAGCACTTACGGCGCATACTGGACCCAGGATTTTGGACGGCAGCAGGGGGTGTCTGCCTGCAGTTCGATTCAAGAGTACACCATCTCCGTGTCAGAGGGGCTGCACGGCAGGATATCGCCATCAGGGATCGTGACGGTCGCCCCGGGGGGAAGCGCAACCTTTTACATCACCGCCGATCCCGGATATCAAATTTCGGATGTGGTGGTTGACGGACAATCACAGGGGATTCGCGGCACTTATAGTTTTGTAGATGTTTGGGGGGACCACACAATTGAAGCATTTTTTGAAAGAACCAACACCAGTCGCAGAACCTTCCCCTGGATTCCTCTACTTCTGTCCGCAGAGTGACGCTTGCCCCTTGGGAAAGAAGCCGGGTTGTTTATAAGTGAGAAGCATCTAGTAGTTCCCCTGCTGACGATCACTTTGGCGCAGCCAGGCGGCCAGCCGCTCCAGGCCCTCTGCGGTGGAGACCCGCGGCGTGTAGCCCAGGTCGCGGCGCGCGGCGCTGATGTCGAACCAGTGGGCGGTGGCCAGTTCGCGGGCCACAAAGCGGGTCATGGGCGGTTCCTGCCGGATCCGGAAAACCGTGTAGATTCCCTCCAGCAGTGCACCGGCCAGCCAGGCGGTCCAGGGCGGCACCGTCCGGGTGACCGGCGGTTTGCCGCCCGCGGCCAGAATGGCGTCGATCATCTCCCAGAGCGGGATGGGCTCCCCCTGGCTGATGAAGTAGACCCTTCCCGAGAGTCCCGGGTCGGCGGCCAGGCGCTCGGCGGCCAACAGGTGCGCCTCGGCGGCGTTGTCGATGTAGATCGTGTCCACGCGGTTTTGCCGGTGGCCGACCCGTTTGAGGCGCTCGGCGCGGGCGAGGATGCGGGGCACCAGGTGGGTGTCGCCGGGGCCCCAGATCAGGTGCGGGCGCAGGATGATGGCGGCGAGCCCCTCATGGGCCGCCCGAATCACCTGCTGTTCGGCCAGGGCCTTGGTGCGCGGGTAGGGGGCGTGGTAGCCTGCGGGGTAGGGCACCGACTCATTCACCCCCGCCATGTCGCCCCCGTGAAACACGACGCTGGGGGAACTGGTGTGGATCAGAACGCCCACCCCCTGCCGGCGGCAGGCGGCGATCACGTTGGCCGTGCCGGTGACGTTGGGGCGGTGGTAGTCCGCGTAGGGCCCCCAGACCCCCGCCCGTGCGGCCGCGTGGAAGACCACCTCGCGGCCGCTGCAGGCGGCGTCGACTGCCGCCGGGTCGGCCAGGTCGCCCGGCAGTTGCGTGACGCCGAGGGCCGCCAGCTCCGGGTAAACCTGCCGTGAGAAACTGGCCACCTGGTCGCCGCGCGCCACCAGTCGGCGTACGATGGCGCCTCCCAGAAACCCGCCGCCGCCGGTCACCAGCACGCTTCTTCCCTCCCGTTTAGCGGTCATCGCCGCTCCCTTCGGTTGCAACCCGAACCGGTCGCGACACCACCTGTCCTTCGGTCCAGCGGGCCAGCTGTTCCCGGAATATTTTGGAGTTGTGGCGGATGTCCACCGGAAAAGCGGGGTGAAACAGGATGGTTTCGATATTCTGGGTCAGGGGCGTCTCGCGGGCCAGCGCCAGCAGCTCCCGGCGAAGCGCCTCGTGGTCGGGCGGCGAGGTGTTTTTTTCAAGCTCGATGCAGACCACCGGGGTCTGCTGGCCGTGCGGGCCCACCCCCACCAGGGCGCTGCGGAAAACGGCGGGGTGCCGGTTGAAGATCGCCTCGCAGGGGATGGTGAAAAGTGTTTCGCCGGGGGTGATCACCCGCTGGCTCTTGCGCCCGCAAAACCAGACCCGGCCCTTGGTGTCCATCCAGCCGAGGTCCCCCATGCGGTGCCAGAAGCCTTCCCCATCGGTGATTTTGGCCAGCGCGTCGGCTTCCGGGCGCTGGAAGTAGTGGCGGGTCACCAGGTCTCCCTTGACGGTGATCTCGCCGATATCCCCCTGGGGTACGACCAGGGCGTCGGACCACGCGGCGATGGGCGCGTCGCTGATTTCGATGACCGCCACGTCGAGGCCCTCCAGGGGTCGCCCCACGCAGGTGCCGAAGCCCTTTTCGCTGAGCTGGCGGGTTTCGCCGAGGATTTCGTGGCTTCCGATGGAGATCACGGGCACGGCCTCGGTGGCGCCGTAGGGGGTGTGGATTTCGGCCTCCCCGCAGAGCATCCCGGCAAACCGTTCGACGTTGTCCGGCAACACCGGGGCGCCGGCCGACACCACGCGCTTTAAGCTCGGCAGCTGTAGACCGCGCCGGGCCCCGTAGCGGCCGACGCGGTTGAGCAGTGCCGGGGAGGCAAACATGTTGGTGACCCCGTGGTTTTCGATGGCCTCGATGATCCGCACCGGGTTCGCCGCCGCCGGTCGGGTGGGGTCCATGTCGGGGATGACCGCCGTCATGCCCAGGGCGGGGTCAAAGAGGGCAAAGAGGGGAAAGGTCGGGAGGTCGATTTCATCGGGGGTGATCTGAAAATGCGTCTGGATATGCCGGATCTGGGCATCGAAAACGCCGTGGGTGTAAACCACGCCCTTGGCCGGGCCGGTGCTGCCGGTGGTAAACAGGATCGCGGCGGTTTCATCCGCGGTCGTGGCGGCGGCCGGGTAGGCCCTCCATGGACGTCGCAGCAGATCCAGCAGGGTGAGGCCGCCCCAGAACCAGCGCGGGCCCACGGTCACCGAGGCGCGCACCGTTCGGAAAAACCGGGGGTACAAAAGCCTCAGAACGTGGGCTTTGGAAATGCCCACAAAGGCCTCGGGGCGGCTTTCCCGCAGGCAGTCCAGCATGCGCTGCCGCCCCATGCCGGGATCGACCACCACGGGTACGGCGCCCACCTTGAAAAGCGCGAAGCTCAGCAGAAAAAACTCGGGCCCGGGTTTGACCATCAGAACGGTGCGCACGCCGCGGGTGATCCCCGCGGCCGCCAGGCCGCCGGCAATGCGGCCGGATTCGCGCTCGAGCTGGGCGAAGGTCAGGTGGGCGTATGCCACCCGGCCGTATTCATCGCGGCCGACCGGGTACACCACGGCCCGCTTGTACGGCTGGCGGCGGGCCGCGCGTGTGAGGTGGCTGGCGACGTTTACGGTGTCATGACTCTCGGTCGGGGTGCTGGCATCCATGAGGGATCGATATTTCACCAAGGGTGAAGAAGTGGGTCATTTGAAAAACCGGGCTTTGAGTTTTGCGAGCCATCCGCTCGGCTCCGGGGGCGGCCGTCGCGCCGTGAGCACGCTTGAAGCGGCCAGCGCCGTCTGCAGGGCCGCGACCAGCTGTTGTTGCTGGGCGGTGACGGCCGCAAGCCCGTTGTTTCGGTTCACAAGGTAGCCAACATAGAGGGTCTGGAGCTGCTTTTCAAGGGCGCTCACGGTTTTCTGCAGCTCCCGGGCGGTTTTAGCCCAAAGGCTGCGTTCGGCAGCAACGATATTTTTCTGGTCCGGAAAGGCGGCCTCGATTTCATCCAGGCGCTTTAGCTCGCCGTCAATCAGGGT
>JBAPYE010000132.1:0-6114 GCA_049284575.1 Desulfobacterales bacterium | reverse complement strand
GTCCCAGCTAAACGCGCGGCTGATCGAAGCCAACCGGCGCCTGAGTCTGGAGATCGCGCAGCGCCGGCAGGCCGAGGAGGCCCTCTCCGAGCGGCTGCGGTTTGAACGCCTGCTTTCGGACCTGTCCGCCCGGTTCGTCAACCTTCCGGCCGAAGGGCTCGACCGCGAAATCGAGCACGCCCTGGAAATGGTGATAGCGTTTTTCCAGGTGGACCGTTGCGCCCTGGTGCGCACGCTGCCGGGCAAGACCGCCTTTCAGATCACCCATGTCGCCGCCTCGGCGCATGCCCCCCAAGTTCCCAAGGGGATGGAGATTCCCCGCGCGGAGAACCCGTGGGCATACCGCAAGCTGGTGGAAAGGGGCGAGGTGGTGGCGTTTACCCGGATGGACGACGTGCCGGAGGCACCCCCTGCGAGCAAACAGTTCTGGCGCCAATTGGGGATTCGCTCCACCCTGACGATACCCATCCTGTTGGGCGAATCCATCGATTATGTGATCTCCATCAATGCGGTGCGAAATGAGCGTGTCTGGCCGGAGGAAATCATCCCGCGGCTGAAACTGCTCGGGGAGGTCCTCGTGAATGCGCTGGCACGCCGGGATGCCGATCAGGCCCTGCGCGAGAGCGAGGAGCGCCTGAGCCTGGCGGTGGCCTCGGCGGAGGCCGGTCTCTGGATCTTGACCCTGAGTTCGGGGCATATCTGGGCATCCGACCAGCTGCGAGAGCTGCTGGGCTTCGCCCGGGACGAGGCGTTTGACCTGGAGCGGTTCATGACTCTCGTTTTGCCGGAGGATCGCGAGATCGTGGAGGAGAGCATTCGGCGGTGCCTGGAGCAGCCCGCCATGATCAACGTCGAATACCGAATCCGGCGGCCCGGAGGCGGTTGCCGCTGGATCGCCTCCCGGGGGCGGTCCTACCCGGCTGCACCGGAGCCACCGGAGCGCCTGATGGGGGTGTCCCTGGACATCACCGCGCGCAAGGAGATGGAGGCCCGGCTGCGGGACCAGTTGGAGGAAATCCAGTGCTTGAAGCGTGAAGTGGAGCAGGAAAACCTCTACCTGCGCAGTGAGATCGTGCTCCAGTACGGCCACGAGGGCATCGTCGGCCGCAGCCCGGCCTTGAAGAGCGTCCTCGCCCAGGTGGAGCAGGTCGCCGGCACCGATGCCACCGTGCTGCTGCTGGGGGAAACCGGCACCGGCAAGGAGCTTCTGGCCCGCACCATTCACGGTCTGAGCCAACGCAAAGACCGCCCGCTGGTGACCATCAACTGCGCGGTCCTGCCCCCCACCCTGATCGAAAGCGAACTCTTCGGCCGGGAGAAGGGCGCCTACACCGGGGCCCTGACCCGCATGGCCGGCCGCTTCGAGGTGGCCCACCGGTCGACGCTCTTTCTGGACGAAATCGCCGAGCTGCCCCTGGACCTGCAGGCCAAGCTGCTGTGGGTTCTGGAGGATGGTCGGTTCGAACGCCTGGGCTCCACCAAGCCCCTTCAGGTCAACGTCCGCATCATCGCGGCCACCAACCGGGACCTGGCCCAGGCGGTCGCCGCCGGAAGATTTCGCAGCGACCTCTACTATCGGCTGAACGTCTTTCCGATCGTGGTCCCGCCGCTCCGCGAGCGCCCCGAGGACATCCCACCCCTGGTCTGGGCCTTCGTCAAGCAGAACGAGAAAAAATTGAACAAACAGGTCGACCGGATTTCCCACCGGGGCATGGAGGCCCTGAAACGCTACCCCTGGCCGGGCAACGCCCGGGAACTTCGCAACATCGTCGAACACGCCATGATTACCAGCGACGGCGGGACCCTGCAGGTGCACCCGCCCGATCTCAATTCCGACAAGGTGCCCCCCAGCGGTACCCTGGAGGAGGTCGAGCGCCGGTATATTCTGGATGTCCTGCATAAAACCAGCTGGCGAATCACGGGACCCGACGGCGCCGCCGGATTTTTAGGACTGAAGCGCACCACCCTGCAATCCAAGATGAAGCGGTTGGGGATCCAAAGGGGCAAACCCCTGATGCCGAAATAGCGGCATCAGGCCGCTATTTCGGCATCAGGGGCTCCTTCAGGCGGTCCCCGAAACCCTCCGAGTCCAAAGTTATTTAAAATAATCCCCGAATGTTGTAGGAGAAATGGCCTGTTGCCACGGTTTGGGAACAGGTTTCGCATTGCTAAAAAATCTCGATTCCTGCTCTATCGTCTTGTGACCCCAAGTGTCGGAGGTGCCTCCCTTGGCCGAATCCAGGCAGTTGCCACCTGATTTAGAAGGGCCGAATGACCCGGAAATCCGGATCCATGCAACCTTTCGGATGTTGATTCCCGCCAAGAAGCGCAAAGAGGCGCTGGTCATTCTCGGGTCGATGATCGAACGGATCAAACTCGAGGCGGGCTGCATCAGTTGCCGCCTCTACCAGGAAGTAAAGGGGACGCGTGCGGTGATGCTCGAGGAAATCTGGGCGAGCAGGGAGGGGTTGCTGCGGCACCTGCGTTCGGCAGCGTTCCGCAATATCCTGTTGGTTGTCGAGATGGCGTCCCAAGCGCCCGAAATCCGCTTCGACAGAATTTCACACTCCACAGGCATCGACACCATCGAACAGGCCAGAAATCAAGTGGATGTTGAAAGTGGCGTCAGCCGCCGGCAGCCGCCTCCCTGAGCTGCCAGCAGGGCCATGGGGGCCTCGGGCGCCGGCCACTGCATCAGCCGGCAAGGAAATCCGTTTGGTGCCAGACGGGTCAACGGGTGGGGATATATGGGCATCTGGGACAAGTGGACCCAATACCGGGAGTTGAAGAGATCGCAGGGGCAACGGGAGGCGTTGCTGGACGAGTGGATTGAGCGCATGGTCGAGGACAGCGAACCTGCGCTGCGATCTGTCACGGGATACCAGCAACGGCTCCGCAAGCCTCTGGAAAACGCCTTGGCCTACATGGAGGGCGTGATCGCGACCATCACCGGTCCTTTCGACCTTTCAGGCCGGTTGTGGGACCAGGATCCGCTGGTGCACGCCCTGTTTGCCACCCCCGGCGAGGTTCAAACCCTGGTGCAAAACTGCGACGAGCTGGCCGCTTTTTTTCAGGAGGGCGGCGTGAGAACCGCCGTCGTTCTGCTCACGGCCCGGAAGGTGGAACGGACGGTTTTCGCAACGGCCCTGGAGGGTGAAATCCTGCGGCGCGACGTACCCCGGAAGGCTGTCGAATTCTACGAGCACCGCGTCGTGGCGCCGATGGCGACCGCGGAGGAGATCCGCCGGGAGCTGGTTCACCGGGGCTTGAATGTGCTTGCGATGCAGGCCGTCGAGGAGGTCACGCGGGACCAGTCGATCCGCGAGGAGCTGACCGCCGAGCGTCGCAGTCTCGAGTTCAAGATCAAACTCCGGCGGACCCGTCAGCGTGGCTTGGAGACCCTTCTGGCCGGCGGCTCGCCACCCGATGCGGACGAAGAAAAGGCGCAGCAACTACTGGCCGAGATCGATCAGCAGCTCGAGGTGCTTGAGCCCGGGGCGGGAACGCCGCGTGACATTCTGGGGAAGTTGGCGAGCATTTTAACTGGCCCCGACACCGCCCTGACGGCCAAAACGCTGGAAATACGCCTGGATCGGATGGGTATGAAACAAAGCGAGGACGCAACCGAAGACGGCCAGGCCATCGTCATGGCCGAACTGGAGATTCCCCATCGGCTGAAGCGGGTGGCCATGCTGGCAGCGGTAGCCGCCGACGACTGTCTGGGTTCGTGAAGGGTCCTTTGCCGGGCATTGAGCGCTCGTAACGGCAGAAAACAGGATAAAACCCAATCTGAGTGCAGAGGAGGGAACGTGAAGGCAAAGCATATCGTGATGCTGGTTCTCATGGCGTTGGTGGCCGTGTACGGCGCGGTGGGCTACGCCGAGGAGAAGAAAACGGAAGCGCAGGCGGATGCGGTGCAGACGCCGCCGCCGGAGGTGGCGGTGGCCGATGTGATCCAGAAGGACGTTCCCGTTTTCCAGGAGTACGTGGCCAGCATGGACGGGCTGGTGAACGCCACGATCCTCGCCCAGGTGGAAGGCTACCTGATCAAGCAGAACTACCAGGAAGGCAGTTTCGTCAAAAAGGGGACGCTCCTCTTCGAGATCGACCCGAGACCGTTCCAGGCCTCGCTGGACGTGGCCAAGGCCGTTCTGGCCAAGTACGAGGCCGTGCACCGGACCGCCCAGGCCACCCTCAACCGCATTTTGCCGCTGGCCGAGGCCCGGGCGGTGAGCCAAAAGGACAAGGACGACGCCATCGGGAGCGTTCAGGCCGCGGAAGCCCAGGTGCTGGCCTCCCGCGCCGAGGTCCGCAAGGCCGAGCTCGACCTGAGCTTCACCAAGATCAAGTCCCCCATCGACGGCATCGCGGGCGCCGCCAAGGCCCAGATCGGGGACCTGGTCGGCACTCCCCAGGCGCTGGAGCTGACCACGGTCTCCACGGTTGACCCCATCAAGGTCTTTGTGCCCATCAGCGAACGGCAATACCTGCAAGCCATGGCAAGCGCCAAGACCCAGGCGGCGGCACCCGGCCAGGGCCAGTTTGAACTGGTGCTGACCGACGGCACGGTCTGGCCCCAGCAGGGGACCCTCGGTTTCGCCGACCGCCAGGTGGACCCCCAGACGGGGACCATCCGGGTGGCGATCTTCTTTCCCAACCCGGACAACATCCTGCGGCCCGGACAATACGCCAAGGTCAGAGCGCTCATGAAGACTGAACAGGGGGCCTTGATGGTACCCCAGCGCGCTGTCAGCGAGCTTCAGGGGATCTACCGGGTGGCGGTGGTGGCCGCCGACAACACCGTCAAGATCCGCAGCGTGAAGGTCGGCGAGCGTTTCGAGACCTTTTGGATCATTACCGAGGGGCTTCAGCCCGGCGAGCGGGTGGTTGTGGAAGGGGTCCAGAAGGTGCGCGACGGCGTCACGGTCAACCCCGTTCCCTATTCGGCGAAATCGAATTCGGCCCAACCGACACCGTAGACGCGGGCTGCGACACCCCATTCCAGCAGAAAGGCTGATCTTCGATGGCTAAATTTTTTGTCAACCGGCCGATCGTGGCGATCGTGATCTCGATCATCTTTGTCATCGTGGGCGTCGTGGCCATGCTGGGTCTGCCCGTTGCCCAGTATCCGGACATCGTCCCGCCGGAAATCTTCATCAACACCTTCTACGTCGGCGCCGACGCCAAGACCGTGGAGCAGTCGGTGGCCACCCCTATCGAGCAGGAGATGAGCGGGGTGGACAACATGAACTACATGTACTCGCTCAACGCCAACAGCGGCGAGCTGAGAATGTACGTCAACTTCGACGTCAAGACCGACCCCAACATCGACCAGGTGCTGGCCCAGATGCGCAAGACCCAGGCGGATTCGAAGCTGCCGTCGGAAGTGCGCGACTACGGCGTGACCGTCAAGAAATCTCAGTCCTCGCCCCTCATGGTGGTCAACCTTTCCTCCCCCAACGGCACGTATGACGCCACCTTTCTGGCCAACTACGCCTACATCAACCTGAACGATCAGCTCACCCGGGTGCCGGGGATCGCCAACGTCAATGTCTTCGGCGCCGGGCAGTACGCCATGCGGCTGTGGGTCAAGCCCGACCAGCTCGCCAACCTGAACATCACCGTGCCGGAGATCGTCGACGCCATCCAGAAGCAGAACACCGTCAACCCGGCCGGCCAGGTGGGGGCCGAGCCCGCGCCCGAGGGGATCGACTACACCTACGCCATCCGCGCCCAGGGGCGCCTGGAAACACCTGAGGAGTTCGCCCAGATCGTGCTGCGGGCCAACCCGGACGGCTCGCTGGTGCGCCTCCAGGACGTGGGCCGGATCGAGCTGGGTTCCCAGGCTTACAATATCATCGGCCGGATGAACGGCAAGCCCGCGGCGGTATTGGCCCTCTACCAGCTTCCCGGGACCAACGCCATCGCGGCCGTGGACGGGGTCAACCGGCTGATGGAGGAGGTCGCCAAAAGCTTCCCGGAGGACCTGGAATACACCATCGCCTTGGACACCACCCAGTCGGTGCGCGAGGGCATCAAGGAGATCCTCCACACCCTGGTGGAAGCCCTGGTGCTGGTGATCATCGTGGTGTTCATCTTCCTGCAGGGCTGGCG
>JBAPYE010000131.1:0-10025 GCA_049284575.1 Desulfobacterales bacterium | reverse complement strand
CATGTCCGGTCTGGTCATGATCCACGAGGAAACCCTGCGGGAAATCAACCGCACCATTTCATGGCTGATTGCCCACGAACCTTACCGCAATCTCAGCATTCTCATTGAGAAAACCTTTACGATCCTGAAAACCCGGACCAGTAAATTTCCCGGAACCGCCCTCAACTGCGTGCTCAACATGGGCCGCGGGATCTCCAAGACCGAGGAAAGCGACCTCGTCAATGTCTTCATCGATGCCCTGATCGATCTCGGTTTTCAGACGCCGGGGATCGCCGGGGTCGGCAACGACTGGCAGATCAAGGCCAACAGCGCCCATCTGCAGAACATTCGGACCTGGTTGGAGCTGATCGAACTCAACCCGAAGTGGTCCACCCGCCTGCTGTCCGCGCTGATCATTCACCTCTCCCTGGGCGGGGTCTTCATCAAAGACACCGACCTGTTTCCACGCGATATTACCCGCCTTCTCAACAGCGGCATTGGCCCGGTGTACAATCTGGCCAAACAGCTGGCGCGCCTTTTCCCGGCCTACTTCAACGATATCGGGGCCGAAGGCCGGTTGCGGGACATTTCCACCCGGCTGGACGAACTGAGCGGACGGCGGGACGTGCTGGTGCATTTCCTGCGCAAGCAAAGCCACGTGGAGAGCAGCAACCGCATCATCAGTTTCATTGAGGCGACCCTCAAGTTCTGGGAAACCCTGGATAAAAGCGCCCTGGAAGCCTATCTGCCGCCCAGCATTTTCGAGCAGATCCCTTTGCAGGGACCCTGGGTGGACGGCATGCACCGGGTGGTCCAGCACCTCAAGGCCCAGTCGCTGGATCTGCCCGGGGGCCTGCTAACCCTCTCGGAGGATGACCTGCAGCGGCTGCTCGCCACAGTGGACGGGGCGCCGTCCCGGGATGTCGAGCGGGTCGGTCTGGCCGTGATTTTCTACAAGCTGCTGGACCAGAAATACCGGCTCGATTTTCGCGAAATCGACCTTTACCTGGACCAGCTGCGGACCGAAGGCTTTCCGGACATCAACGAGCTCAAGGCGGCCTTGGCCGAGCCTGCCAGCAAGCGCAAGCTGGCCCTGCTGCTCAACTTTTTGCAGAAGCTGAAGGCGCTGATCCTCGCGGACCAGCAATTCGAAGTCAAGGAGGACATCTACAAGAAGCGGCACTTCACCGTGGATATCCCCTCGATGTACGGCAGCTACCACGAACTCAAGTTTGATGCCCTGAGCTTGACCTTTCGGATCGAGTCCCTGGTGAACGTGCTCTTCGAGGAACTGGTGGCCTCCATCGACATCAGCCTGATCACCAAGGCAACCTTCTACCAGGTTTACGATCGCCTGCTGCTCTTCGACCAGGGCCTCAAGCTGGAGGGCATTTCATCGCTGGAGTTGGAACGGCAGCTCGATTTTCTGGCCCATTCTTTGGAAATCAAGGGGTTTACCTTCACCCAGTACCTCGATATCTTCAAGGGCTTCGCCCAGGCCGTCAAAAACATCATCAACGACTATTTCAACAACGTGCATGAACGCAACCTGACCAAGATCCTGGGCCAGCTCGGCGCGGAGCAGATTCTGCCCGCCTATCTTCCCGTGGGCGAAATGCCCGATGCCGAGCGGCTCAAACACCGGGTGTCCGAGGTTTTTTTCCGCGAGAAAATCTCCCAGGCCTTGGGGCTTCAGCAGCTGGATCTGTTTTTGAGCCGGATTCTCAACACCCTGTTCTATCAGGCCGACATTCTGCCCAAAGAGAAACTTCACCTGCTGCTCAACTACGACCCGCAGCGGGCCATGACCGCCCTCAACGAAAGCAACCCCCGCGCCGTCGGCATCATCTACCTGGGCAACAAAGGCCTCAACATGGTGCGCTTGAGGAATTTCGGGCTGCCCGTGCCGCCCGGCTTCATCATTACCACCGAGGTGTTTCGGGGCCAGGAGATCGTCTACGGGTTTCGGCCGGCCGAGGAAAATTTTCGCGAGCAGGTGGCCCGCCGGATCGCCGCCTTGGAAAAGGAGACCGGCAAGCGCTTCGGGGACCCCGCACACCCGCTGTTGTTTTCG
Organism: Desulfobacterales bacterium; assembly: GCA_049284575.1. Taxonomy (GTDB): domain Bacteria; phylum Desulfobacterota; class Desulfobacteria; order Desulfobacterales; family JAABRJ01; genus JAABRJ01. The sequence goes on along the minus strand of JBAPYE010000131.1, from coordinate 7,972 downwards.
GTCCGCAGCGGGTCCTCGATCTCCCAGCCCGGCATGATGGACACGTTTCTGGACGTCGGTATGAACGAGGAGATCGCTTCCGGGATTGCCGCCAAGACCGGCAACATCTGGTTTGCCTGGGACAACTACCGCCGCTTCCTGCAGTGTTATGGCATGGCCTTTGACATCCAACGCGATGATTTTGACGCCATCATGGATGCCTTTAAAAGCCGATGCGGCTTTGCGCACAAGCGCGAGTTCAGCGGCGAGCAGATGAAGGATCTGGCCCTGGCATACAAGCAAAACATTCAGGATGCGGGCATCGAGGTGCTGGAAAACCCCATGGACCAGCTCCACCTGACCATCAAGAAGGTCTTCAACTCCTGGGACTCGGCCAAGGCCAAGGCCTACCGCAAGATCATGGGCATTTCCGATGATTGGGGCACAGCGGTTACCGTGCAGTCCATGGTTTACGGCAACATCTCGCCCATCGCCGGGACCGGGGTGATCTTTACCCACAACCCCCGCTGGTCTGGCAATATTCTGAAGCTCTGGGGGGATTTTACGATCGGCAATCAAGGGGAGGACGTGGTGGCCGGACTGGTCCAAACCCTTCCGATTTCCCTCAGCCAGCAGGAGATCGAGATGCGGGAAACGGACATCACCCTGGAAACCCATTACCCGGCAATCTACGGGGCCCTGGTCCAGTGGGCCAACGAACTGATCTACAAACACGGCTGGAGCCCGCAGGAAATGGAATTTACCTTCGAGAGCCCGGTGGTGGAGGACCTCTATCTGCTCCAGACCCGGGATATGGCCATGCGCGAGCGCAAAGCCGTCATGACCTTCGATCCCACCGAAAAGACCGAGGAAAAATTTTTGGGGCACGGCATCGGGGTCAGCGGCGGCGCGATGAGCGGGCGGATGGTTTTCAGTCTCGAGGAGATCGACAAGTGGCGGGAGCTGGAACCCGATACGGCCCTGATTCTGGTGCGCAGCGACACCGTACCCGACGACATTCGTGAGATTTATGCCGCTGACGGCCTGCTGACCGCCCGGGGCGGGCTGACCTCGCACGCGGCGGTGGTGGCGCACCGGCTGGGCAAGACCTGTGTGGTCGGCTGCGGCAAACTGGTGTGCAACGAAAAGGCGCGCACGGCCCGGTTCAACGATTTGACGCTGACCAGCGGCGGCTTTATCAGTGTCGACGGCCAGGAGGGATCGGTCTATCAGGGCCATATGGCGGTGCAACAGGCATGAGGGCGCCGGACAGAAAGGAGCAGCAAATGGCTGAGCAGAATCGGAGCGAACTGGTCCTGGGTATCAACGGCCTCGGGCGGATCGGTAAACTGACGGTCTGGAACCAGGTAGGCCGTAAGTATTTCCGGGAACTGGTGGTCAACATTGGGCGTGGCAGCGGTACGTCGCTGGCGGACATTGCCCATTACCTGGCGCGCGACTCCAACTACGGCTGCCTGCATGGGTATCTCTACGGGCACAGCGCAACACCGGTGATCAGCGCGGTGGACGAAAGCAGCGGCCGGATGCTGATCGACGGGATCCCGGTGCGGTTTCTGCGGGAGCACCGCAATCCGGCGGATATTCCCTGGCGTGAACAGGGGGTGCGGCTGGTGGTGGATACCACCGGCCAGTTCCTGGACCCGGCGCTTCCCGGCGACGCCCCCAAGGGGTCTGTCCGTGGTCATCTGGATGCCGGCGCCGAGAAGGTGATCGTCTCGGCACCCTTCAAGATCGGCGACAAGGGCAGAGCCACACCCGAGGATGCCGTGACCACCGTGATGGGGATCAACGAGACGGCCTACGACCCCCGCTGCCACCGGATCATTTCAAACGCCTCCTGCACCACCACCTGCCTGGCGCACATGATAAAGCCCCTGATCAACCATTTCGGGGCCAGAAAAATCCTGTCGGCTTCAATGGCCACGGTGCATGCCGCCACCGGCTCCCAGGCGGTCCTGGACCGATTGCCCAAGGCGGGTAAAACCGATCTGCGCAAGAATCGCAGCGTGATGAACAATATCATTCTGACCACCACCGGTGCTGCCAGGGCGCTGCGGCTGGTGATTCCCGAAATGGAGCAGATCGGCTTTATTGCCGAGTCGGTGCGGGTCGCCACGGCCACCGGCTCGCTGATTATCCTGGTCCTAAACCTCCAGGACGCGCTGACCGGTGAGTTTATCCGGCGCGAGGTGATCAACGCCGTCTACCGCCAGGCCGCGGCCGACGACCCCCAGCACTACCTGCATTTCACCGATGAGCAAAACGTGTCCGGGGATATCGTCGGGCTTCCCAAGGCGGCAGCGATCATCGAGGGCCACGAGACCCATACCCGAACGGCCGAGGTGATTATCGACCTTGAGCGGCTCCCCGGTTTGGACGCCACCCTGCTGGCGGCCGTTAAGGATCCCGTGGTGCGGGTGCCCGTCACCCAGGCGGTGGTCTACGGCTGGTACGACAATGAAATGGGCAGCTATGTCCACATGCTGGGGGATCGGACGCTCTCGGTGGCCGAGACGCTGTAGGGATCGCGACCCCGATCGTGTCGGCAGGCAGGGCCGTCCGGCAGCGGGCGGCCTTTTTTCATTCCGTCCCCGGGCGTCGGCCGAGGGCGTTGCTGAGGGCCACGAATTCGGCGATGCTGAGAGTTTCGGCGCGACGCGAGGGGTCTATCGCGACCGCCTGCAGCACTGCGGCGGCGGCAGTCGGCTTCAAGGCCAGTTGGCTGCCGCTCAGGGCGTTGCGAAGGGTTTTACGGCGCTGGCCGAACGCGGCCTTGACCACCTGCGAAAAAAATTCCTCGTCGTCGGCGGGCGTCGGCGGGGCGGGGTGAAACTCGATTTCCAGGACGATGGAATCGACCTTGGGTCGGGGGTAGAACTGGCTTGCCTTGAGATCCATGACCGGTCGGATGCGGGCACAGTACTGCAGCATGACCGCGAGGCGGCCGTAATCGCGGTTTCCCGGCGCGGCCGTAATCCGCTGGGCGAGCTCTTTCTGAAACATCAGAACGGCCCGCTCGACCCGGTGCCGGTGGCGGACCAGGCGCACCAGGATCTGGGAAGAGATATTGTAGGGCAGGTTGCCCATCACCAGGAGTTTTTGGCCCGGCGCTTGCGCCAGGCTTTCCCAGTCCAGAACCAGAATGTCGGCAGTCGTCACCGCGACGTTGGTGATCCCCTTGGCCCGCAGTTCGGTTTTCAGCAGGGGGACCAGTTCCCGGTCTTTTTCCACGGCTAAAACCCGGGCGGCCTTACGGGCCAGGGGGACCGTAAGCGCCCCCAGCCCGGCGCCGATTTCCAGCACCACCGCCCGGGGGCCGACCCGGGAACGGGCGACGATCGCTTCGGCCGTTTGGGGGTCGGTCAGAAAGTTCTGGCCCAGTTGTTTTTTTGCCCGCATCTGCGAGGCTTTGAGCAGCATATGGGGAGAAGCCATGGGGGTGGTCACAACGCGCTTGCAGACGAGGCTGCCGGCTGTTTTATGATTTTGCGGTGTTGCGAGGCTTTTAACACGAAACCCCCGGGCTGGCAATCGCCCCGCCTGCGGCGGGCCGGCGGATACCCCGGCGGCGCTTGGCTGCTGAATAACTGCCTGATTTGGCTGATAAATAAAATATTGCTCATTTTCACCTGTACCGGTGCAAGGTCAAATGTCTCGTCCCGAATGCCGTTTGGACCTCAACTTCCTTGCATGTCTTGCATTATCAAATAGTTCTTGCCTTTTTATTCCTCTTGATTATATTAAACTAGCATTTCGAGCACGGGATAGCTACCGGGCAGCAACAGGCTAGGCATTGGCCGGAATCCAGGGAGGTTGGCATGGCGAAAAGGAAGAGCAAAGGGGTCAGTTTCGATGCAATGGTCAAGTACTTTATGCAAACCTATCAGGTTCCCACCAAGAAGGATGTGGAGAAACTGATAGAGCGGCTGGATCACCTGGAAAAAATGATCAAGGCTGCCGGCAGTCCCGGCCGCACCCGGCGCTCGCCGGCCGAGAAGACCAGCCGTGCCAAGGCGGCGCTTTCCGCCTCGGAAACGGTCTTTGAGGTCATCAAACCTCACAAGGAGGGCGTGGGGTTCGGCGAGATCCAGGAAAAGACCGGCTTCGGGGAAAAAAAACTGCGGAACATCATTTTTCGGCTGAATAAAATGGACAAAATCAGACGTGTCAGCCGCGGTGTGTACGTGGCCATTTAAGCCACGGGTGCCGGCAAACGACCGTCAATGCCGGGGATCGATAAACCGGCGGCCGGCTGTTCGGTGTGAGCGCAGCTCAGGCAACGCGATTTTTCTCCTGCGCGTCGCGCGTCGGGGTGCGACCCCGAACTAGCGACCATGCCGTCTGCCTTTTGATTCTTTGCTGTGTTGCCGCCGCCGGCAGGTTGGTTGTCGGCGTTGCGGGGATTTTTAAAAAAGGAGTTGCGATGCCAGCCGTCGAGCAAGAGAAGCAACCGGACCTGAAACCTGGGGAGCGCATATCCGGCTACAGCGTAAAGCGGGTGGAGCCCCTCGCTGAGATCCGCTCGGTTTACTACGAACTGCAACACGACCGGACCGGCGCCCGGCACGTGCACATTCAAAACGATGATCAGGAAAACACCTTTAGCGTGGCCTTCAAAACCGTACCCACCGATTCCACCGGGGTCGCCCATATTCTGGAGCACACCGTGCTCTGCGGCTCGCGCAAGTATCCGGTGCGGGACCCCTTTTTTTCGATGCTCAAACGCAGCCTGAGCACCTTCATGAATGCCTTTACGGCCTCAGACTGGACCATGTACCCTTTTTCGACCCAGAACCGGAAGGATTTTTACAATTTAATGGACGTCTACCTGGACGCCACCTTTTACCCCAACCTCGCGGAGCTCAACTTCAAGCAGGAGGGGATTCGCCTGGAGCCGGCGCCGGCCGCGGATGCCGGTCAGCCGTCTACCCTGGTCTACAAGGGCGTCGTTTACAATGAAATGAAGGGCGCGATGTCCTCGCCGGATCAGGTGATGGCCCGCTCGCTGCTCAACGCCCTCTATCCCGACACCACCTACAGCCATAATTCCGGAGGCGACCCGGCCGCGATTCCGCAGCTGACCCACTCACAGTTGGTGGCCTTCCATCGGCGGCACTATCACCCGAGCAACGCCTTTTTTTACACCTACGGCAATTTGCCGCTGGCCGAGCATCTGGCGGTCATCGACCGCAAGGTGCTAGCCCACTTCAGCCGCATCGACCCCCAAACCGAGGTCAAATCCCAGCCCCGCTGGCCGGCGCCCCGAACGGCCACCTACCCCTATCCCTTCGACAAGGCCGAAGACCCGGCCAAGAAGTACCAGGTCTGCCTGGCCTGGTTGACGGCCGACATTCAGGATACTTTCGAGGTGCTCGCCCTGACGCTTCTCGAACAGATCCTGATGGGCAACAGCGCCTCCCCGCTGCGCAAGGCGCTGATCGACTCCGGCCTGGGAACAGCACTCTGCGACGCCGCCGGTTTTGTGTCGGACCACCGCGATACGATGTTCGCCGCGGGCCTCAAGGACGTTCGGCAGGCAGACGCCGACCAGGTGGCCGCCATCATCGCGGACGTGCTGCACGACCTGACGCAGAACGGGGTCGACCCTGAACTGGTCGAAGCCGCCATCCACCAGCTGGAATTTCATCGCAAGGAGATCACCAACACGCCCTATCCCTACGGCTTGAAGCTGATGCTGTTTTTTTCCGGGAGCTGGTTTCACGGTGGTGACCCGCTGCGCGTTTTTCAGTTCGATGCCGACCTGGACCGGATCAGGGCCGCGCTCGCACGCGAACCGTTTTTTGAAACCCGGATCCGACGCTATTTTATCGACAACCCCCACCGGGTGCTGTTCACCCTGGCGCCCGACCAGCAGATGGCCGACGCCGCGGAGGAGCGGCTGACGGCCGAGCTGGCGGCGATTGCCGCCAAGCTCTCGGCCGCGGAGGTGGAAAGGATCGCCGACGATGCCCGGGCACTGGCGCAGCTGCAGGAGCGGGTGGAAGACCTCTCGGTGCTGCCGACCCTGGCCCTGAGCGATATCCCCCCGTCGGTGCAGTCGGTGCAACCCGCGGCGCCGCGCCCGGATTGCGCTGCGGTAATCTACGACCAGCCGACCTCGGGCATTTTTTACTTTGCCGCCGCCATCGATGCCGGCCGCGTTCCCGAAAGCCAGCTGCCGCTGGTGCCCTTTTTCTGTCATGCCTTTTCCAGAATCGGCAGCAGTCGGCGGGATTACAGTGAAATGGCGCGTCTGATGGACCGCTTCACCGGCGGCATCGGCCTTTCGGCCAGCGCCCGTACCCGCTTCGATGCCGCCGGCGACTGCCTGGCTTTCATCGGCTTCAGCGGCAAGTGCCTGGCGCGCAATGTCACGCCGACTTTCGAGATCCTCCAGGAGATGGTCACGGCCTTCGACTTTGCGGATCTCACCCGGCTGCGCAAGCTGCTGCTGGAATACCGGGCGGGGTTGGAGTCGATGGTGGTCCAGAACGGCCACCGACTGGCCATCAGCCTGGCCGCGCGCCATTTCAGCAGCGCCAATCTGCTGAGCGAGATCTGGAGCGGGGTTCATCACCTCAAATTTATCAAGGCGGTCAGCGAGCGGTTGACCGACGAGGATTTAAACAGACTTGCCGACGAGTTGAGTGGGCTGGGGCGCGCGCTCCTCAAACGGGGCCAGCTGAGGATCGCTCTGGTCGGTGAATCCGCCGCCTTGGATATAGCCGCCCCGCTGGCGGCCGCCCTCGAAAACTGCCTGCCGCCGGCAAGCGTCGCGGCAGGCTTTCTCCCGCCGGCGCTTAAGCTTGCGCCTGAGCTCCCCTTTGAAGGCTGGAGCACCGCCACGGCGGTTTCCTTCGTCGCCCGGGCCTTCCGGACCGTGCGCATGAACCATATCGACGCGCCGGCGCTGGCGGTAATTGCCAAGCTGCTGCGCTCGCTCTTCCTGCATCGTGAAATCCGTGAAAAAGGCGGGGCCTACGGCGGCTTTGCGCTATACGGGGCCGAAGACGGGCTCTTTTGTCTGGGGTCCTACCGCGACCCGCACGTGGTCAGCACCCTCAAGGTGTACGACGCCGCCGCCGACTTTATCTGCTCCGGCAGCTACACCGACGAGGATATCAAGGAAGCCGTGCTGCAGATCTGCTCGGAAATCGACAAACCGGACCCGCCGGGGCCTGCGGCCCGCAAAGCCTTTTACCGGGGCATCGTCGGACTGCGCGATGCGGCCCGCGAGGAATACAAAGCCCGACTGCTGGCGGTTTCGCGCGGTCAGGTGCAATCAGCCGCCCAAACGTATTTCACCGCAAACCGACAGCCGCCGGCGGTGGCCGTCATCTCCGGCGAAGACAAGCTCAAGGCCGCCAATGAAATTCTTGGCAAGCAGTCATTGACGCTTCACCGGATTTAAGGGCCCCGGAAAAAGATTATTTACTTCCGCGACCCCAACCCCCGACCGGCGCGCACAACCGACCGGAAACCCGGCGACGACGCCGGCTGTCGGCCGGACGTGCGCGCCTGGTGGTCATCATGCGAATCGCCGTTATCGGCGCCGGCGCCATGGGCTCGCTTTTCGGGTCCCGGCTGGCAGCCGTGTCTTCCGTGGTGCTGGTGGACCCCTTCAAGGCCCATATGGACGTCATCACCGCCGAGGGTCTGACGGTGGAGCAACTGGACGGCTCCCGCCAAGCCCACCGGCTGGCGGCCGTCAGCGATCCCACAACGCTCCGCGGACCCTTTGACCTGGCGATCATTTTCACCAAGTCTGCTCAGACGCGGGCGGCGGCCGAGACGGCCGCCCGGTTCCTGGCACCCGCGGGGATTGGCCTGAGCCTGCAAAACGGTCTGGGCAACCGCGAGGTCCTGGCCGAGGTGCTCGGCCCCGGCCGGGCGCTGGTGGGGGTCACGGCCCAGGGGGCGACCCTTGTGGGGCCCGGCCGTGTGCGCCATGCTGGCGACGGTCCCACCTGGA
>JBAPYE010000130.1:0-3789 GCA_049284575.1 Desulfobacterales bacterium | reverse complement strand
GAACATGGCTGCCCCCCACGCCCCCTCCGTCATTGAAGACAAGCTGCGCGCGCTGCGCCGCCGGCGGCAGGAGATCCTATCTCTGCCGCCCGAAAAGGCGCTCGCCACGATCATCGAAAGCCCGGAGGCCCTGCCCCTGGTCCATTCCCTCCCGGAGCAGGACTTCTACTTCCTGGTGCAGGACATCGGTCCCGAAGACGCCCTGCCCCTGCTCAAGATGGCCACCAAACGACAGTGGGAGTTTTTGCTGGACCGCGAAATTTGGCGCGGCGACCGCTGGGGTGACGAACCCCTGACCCGTTGGCTGGGGCTGCTGCTGCAGGCCGACCCGCAGCGCACGGTGGACTGGGTGCTCGCCGAAAAAATCGAGGAGGTGGAATTTTACCTCTTTCGCAACATCGAATTGCGGGTGCGGGAACACGACCAGGATCCCTCGGAGCTGGGCGAGGGCTTCGAGACCCTCGACGACGTCTTCTACTTCCGGTTTCGCGAACCGCCGGCCGGCAGCGAGGGTTCAGAGCACCCAAAAGAGGACCGAGAGGCCGTCATCACCCGGCTGCTGGCGCTCGTAGCGGAGCGCGACCTGAAAACCTGCAACAGCCTGCTGCTGGAAGCGGCCGGCTTGATTGCGGCCGAAGTCGAGGAGGAAGCCTACCGCCTGCGCAGCGTGCGCCTGGCCGAAAACGGTTTTCTGCCCCTGGAGGAAGCCGTGGGGATCTACCAGCCGCTGAGCCCCGAGGACCTCCAGGGCTTTCGCCGCAAGGCCCCCCGAGCCGCCCCGGCGGAGGCGCTGCACCTGCTGGCACCTTTAAGCAGCGTGGGGCTTCTGGGCGCCGACAGTCTCTTCGAGCGTGCTCTGGGCCGCATTGCCGCCGAGGACGAACGCGACCGTCTGCAGGAGGAATTTGCGGCCCTCTGCAACCGCCTGATCGCCGCCGATCCGACCCCCGTGCGGCAGCGCGAGGAGCTGCGGGCGGTGGTCCGCAAGGCCTGCGGCTACCTCAGTATCGGGCTGGAGCGCCTGGTGGTTCCCCAGCCCCGGGAGGATCGCGAAGCCGCCGCCGCACAGGCCGCCGACGTGCTGCAGCGCCATTTCCTGGAACCCCTTTTCAGGGTGGGCTTCGGACAGGCGGCGGCGCTGAAGCGCCGGGCGCAGCGCTGGCTGCGGGAAAGTTGGTTCGGAGAGCGCAAGCTGCCCCTGGGGTTCTGGGGCGAAGAGGGGCTGGGGCGTCTGGGAGGACTGCTGCTCAAGCGCCCGCTTTACTTCGAGGGCTGCCGCAGCGGGCGGCCGTACCGCGACTTTGCCGCCATGGCCGAGATCCGCGAGACGCAGCGCGAGTTGGAAACCCTGATAGGGCTGGATCAGCTGCTCTTTCTGCTGAAGCCGCCGCTGCCCCGGGGCAACCGGCGCTTCCTGACCTACAAAAGCCTGCTGCTGACCCTCTGGGCCCATGACTGCCTGGGCCTGGCGGCCGCCGAGAATTTCGCGCCGCTGGCGTTGGGCGATTTCAAGCGCTTTTGCGAAAGGCTCTTCGCCCCCCCAACACCGGGAGCAGGCGCCACTCCCCGGCGCATCCCAACCGAGCGCCGGACGGACTTCCTCGAATGGCTGGCGGCCGGCAGCGTCCTGCGGACCGACGAGATTTCGGCCCGCCTGGGCAGCCGCCTGGAAGCGCTCTTCAGCGAAATCGAGCAGGAACTGGGCCCTGTGGCGCCGTCGGACCTCGACCCGCGCTTCATTGGGCTCTTCAGGGTGGCCGGCGCTGAACCGCCGTCGTGACGGCTCGCGAGAAGACCCCACCGCGGGCGGTTTTACGCCGTCTTCAGAACTGCGCCTCCTCGGTGGAGCCCGACAGGGCCCCCACCGAGGTCTTGCCCGCGGTGATGCAGTTCATCACCTGGTCGAAATAGCCGGTCCCAACGAACTTCTGATGGGTAGTGGCCATGTAGCCGCCCTCCTTCTCGCGCATGAATTCCTGCTGCTGAAAACGCGAGTAGGCCAGCATGCCCTCTTCCTGGTAGCCGCGGGCCAGTTCGAACATTCCCAGGTTGAGGGAATGGAAGCCGGCCAGGGTCACGAATTGGAACTTGTAGCCCATGGCCCCCAGCTCGCGCTGAAAGCGGGCGATGGCCGCGTCGTCCAGCTTGGCTTTCCAGTTGAAGGAGGGCGAGCAGTTGTAGGCCAGGAGTTTCCCCGGAAAGGCCGCGTGAATGCCTTCGGCGAACTTGGCGGCCTGGGCCAGGTCGGGGGTCGCGGTCTCGCACCAGACCATGTCGGCATAGGGCGCATAGGCCCGCCCGCGGGCGATGGCCGCCGCCAGGCCGCCGCCGAAGGGGAAAAACCCCTCGGAGGTGCGCTCGCCGCCGGTGATAAACGGCTGGTCGCGCTCATCGATGTCGCTGGTCAAGAGGCGCGCGGCCTCCGCATCGGTGCGCGCAACCAGCAGGGTCGGCACCCCGCAGATATCCGCCGCCAGGCGCGCGGCAATCAGCTTGACGATAAACTCGCGGGTGGGCACCAGCACCTTGCCGCCCATGTGGCCGCATTTTTTGGCCGAGGCCAGCTGGTCCTCGAAGTGCACCCCGGCCGCCCCGGCCGCGATCATGGCCTTCATCAGCTCGAAGGCGTTCAGCGGCCCGCCGAAACCGGCCTCCGCATCGGCCACGATCGGCGCAAACCAGTAAGGCCCGATCTTGCAGCACTCCAGCACCGCGATCTGGTCGGCGCGGCGCAGGGCATTGTTGATCCGGTGGACCACGGCGGGAACACTGTTGGACGGGTAGAGGCTCTGGTCGGGGTACATTTCGCCTGCCAGATTGGCGTCGGCGGCCACCTGCCAGCCGCTGAGGTAAATCGCCTTGAGCCCCGCCTCCACCTGCTGGACCGCCTGGTTGCCGGTCAAGGCGCCCAGCGCGGCGACATAGTCCTCGGTCTGCAGCAGGTGCCAGAGCCGCTCGGCACCGGCCTGGGCAAAGGTGTAGTCCACCTTGAGGGTCCCCCGCAGCTTGAGCATCTCCTCAGGGGTGTAGGGCCGCACGATACCCCCCCAGCGCCGGTCCTGCCCCCAGAGGGTCTGCAGATGGGCCACCCGCTCGGGGTCCACCGCGTGGCTTTCGATTCGTTTGCCCAGTTCGATGGCGCGTTCTTCAATCGTCCGCATGGCGAAATCCTTTCGGTTTTGGATGGTGGCCGACCCGCTGCCGGCGGGCGCTGCCGCAAAAAAAAGTTACGGCAGGTATTCGTAGGCCCGCAGGGTGAGAAATTCGTCCAGGCTGTCGTTGGCGACGATCTCGTCGAAGAGGCGCGCTGCGGTTTCGTAGTGGCCGGCGTCAAATGCGGCTCCCCCGACGGCCTCCCGGATGCGGCCCAGCTCCTCGCCGAGCACGGCGCGGAAAAGCGCCAGATCGACCTTGCGGCCGTCGCCCAGCACCCCATCGGGGTGGTGGACCCACTGCCACAGCTGTGTGCGCGATATCTCGGCGGTGGCCGCGTCTTCCATCAGGTTGTATAGCGGCACGCAGCCGCTGCCGCTGAGCCAGTGGGCCATGTACTGCACCCCCACGCTGACGTTGGTCCGCAGGCCGGCCTCGGTGATCGTGCCCGTGGGCAGCTTGAGAAGATCCGCGGCGGCCACCGCCACGTCTTCGCGCTGGCGGGCGACCTGGTTGGCCGCCGGCATGAGGCGGTCGAACTCCTCCAAGGCCAGCGCCACAAGCCCGGGATGGGCCACCCAGGTGCCGTCGTGCCCGTCGCCGGCTTCCCGGCGCTTGTCCTCGCGCACCTTGTCC
>JBAPYE010000129.1:0-3972 GCA_049284575.1 Desulfobacterales bacterium | reverse complement strand
CACCAACATATTGCGTTTCCGCTGCCATTGACACCCAATCACCGTCCTGGCATACTCGGCCCCAGATAAAGCAAGTTCCTACTAATTCTTCTTCTTCGAATCCTTCAGTTTCTCCGCCGTATCCAGTTTGTGCGCCTCTTCATCCGAGAGGAATTGCCCCAAAGCCTGTTTCTGTTCGATCCGTTCCACATCGAGGGTTTCGTCCAGGATCAGGGACAGCACTTTTTGGAAATTTTCGTCCACCAATTTTTTGAAATCCTCGCGCCCCTTCTTGTAAGCCTTGACCCACTCGTTGATGGCTTTCTTGCCATCTTCGGGCAGCCAGTTGGCCTGCTCCAGCAGCGTGTTGGCGGCCCGCTCGGCCTGCTCCTGGAGCATCACCATGGCATTGAAGGTGTTGTCAAAAGTGGCCTTGTTGAAATCGATCATCTGTTTGAGAATTTGTTTCTGATCCATTGTTTCTCCTCCTTATAGTGGGATGGTGGGGATAGGTCGCGGCCAGGAAAAACCGCCCATGCCGCACCTCGTTTGGCCCGTCTCGGGCCCTGCGTCCACCGGTAAATCCGGTGGACGGTGGATAAGCCTTGCAGAAGAACCAAAATCCGGCGCCAGCCTTGGGCGATTATCTGGTGCCGCGAGCTCTAGTTGCTTTCGCCAGCCGGCCTGGATTGGGCGAAAAAATCTTCGATGGTGCTGAAGTTCTTGTCGATCGCGTTTTTGATTTCCTCCCGCCCCTTTTTGCAGGTGGAAAGCCACTGGCTGTAGGCCTCACGGCTCTCCTGCGGGATACCCAGAGTTTTCTCAAGAAAGGTGGCGGTCAGATTTTCGGTCTGGTCCTGCAATCTGACGAGGGTGTTGAACGTGCTGTTGAAGGTAACCTTCTGGTAATCAACGATCTGTTTGACAAAATCTGTAGGTTGCATGGGCTGTCTTCTCCTGTGTGGGGGGTGTTGCCGGGGCGGCGGGTGTTTCTCTTGACGAACTCCGCCCGGCCTGAGTGCAAGATAGACGCCCAGGGAATCTTTGTCAAGTGAAATTTGTGCAATGCACCATTTTATTTAAAACCAACCAGATCATCAGGAGGTCCTACTCTAAATAATTTAAGGTATGATTTTATTCTTTTTAAAGGGTTTTATATCGCGTTGCAACAAGCGGCGTGATCAAGTTCCGGCAACCGCTGGGCGCTCGGGGCCCTAAGGCTCAAGTCAGCCTGCGGGGGCCTCACGGTAAAAGGCCTTCACCATTTCGAGATATTCCGCCAGCAGCTGACGGCTGACCACGAAAATGTGGCCGATGTTCTTCTCGATGGTGCGGTTGAGGCCCGAACGGGTGGCGGTGTGGCTACCGCAGGTCAGGTCGGGGGTGAGGATAGAGTTCAGGCATGAACCGGGGGGGGTGATGGGATCCCGCAGGCCGCGGTAATCGAAGGAAGACACCCCCGCGGCGACCAGAACGTTCAGATCCACCGGCTGTCCGTCCAGCTCGGCCACCGTCGAGGGCAGGCAGAACTTGTTGCGGGCAATCTGATTGTCCATGTAAACGTTTTGCAGCCACTCCCGATGGGCCCGGGCCGGAAAACGGGTGCCGTGGGTCAGCCAGTAGAGAAAGGGAGCCGAATCCTGCAGGGCTTCGCGCCGCAGCGCCCGTGCAAAAAAACCGAAGGGGACGCTGTAGCGCACCCCGGGTTGAATCTCCTGCATGCCCGCTTCGACGACCTGCGGTGGAACGTTGACAGCCCCGAAGAGTTCGTCCATCAGCTCGCGGTCGTAGTGGCGCCGGATGACGGTGCGCATGGGGCCCATGCCGCTTTCGGTGTCATCGAAATTAAACGGCGAGGCCATCAGGACCACTTTGAGGATGTCCATCTCCTTGCCCTGGGCCCAGCGCTCCTGCACCCTGCGGGCGAGGTAGGGCAGAAAAAGAGTGCCGCCCATGCAGTAGCACATCGCGCAGATTTCGCTTTTGGGGTGGCGTTGCGTGATCAGATCCAGATAGTGGTCGTGAATTTCCTTGCCGTAAAATCCCAGGCCCAGATCCGTCTCCTCGGGCCCGGGGTTGCCGTAATCCACGAGGTAGATGGCGAAGCCCTCCGCCTGCATGCCGGCAATCACCGATTTACCGGGGCCCAGATCAAAAATTTCCGGCTTGTTGATCAGGGGCGTGTTCATGTAAAGCACTTTGCCGTTGGGGGCGACGTCCGGCGGCAGCGGGTAGTGGCGCAGGGTGACCGCATGGTGCCTGGAGTGGGCCACCGTCTCGTAGGGGGAATACCCGAGTTTGCCCTGGGTGGTGATTTCGCCGTAGGCGCGGTAGTCAAAGGCCTTTTCGGCATACAGGTTTTCAAATCGGACCTGCAGCTGATCGAGGTAGTCGCTAAAGTCGCAGGGGCTGCCCTCGGTGCATTCGGGTTTGCGAAAGGGCAGCGGCCCGTTTTTCAGCGGCGTCTCGGTCACCAACATGAGCAGGCACTTCAACAGGTCCTTCAGCGCCATCAGACCGGTCAGGCCGCGGGAGTTGTAGGAGCGCTCGAGCCAGGCGAAATCCCGCACCACCGTTTGCACCCAGGCGATCCCTTCAGGGCTTTGGGTAATTCGTCGGGCCTTGTCTCGGTCAAAACGGTCTTTTTCCATGAAAAAACCGCAAAAGTTGGCCAACAAACCGGCATAGGTGGCCTCGATGCGGTCATTTTGCTCGGTATAGATGTCGGGGTTGCGGCCGGTTGAAACTGAAATTTTGGCCCAGAGTCTTACCGGGTCGGTGAAGCAGTATTTGAGCATCTGACTCTGCCAGGCGGCCCCCAGCGCCCAGGGCCCCATGCTCAGCGGGTACTCTCTGACCGCATCCAGAGCCCGGCGCCACTGGAAAATGGCCCGGGTGAAGCTGCCGGCCAGGTTGCTGACCAGCGGAATCGCGGTCTGATGGCCCTCGTGATTGTCGGCCGGGGTGGATCCCATCAGGTCCAGAAGGCTGTCGGCGGTAATTTCGTGGATGGTTTGGGGGGGAGGAGTCATCGCTCGCCTTCGTTTGATAGGGCTGTCGGCGCGGCGTTTCTTGGCTGCAGAGGTACCCGAAAGGGCCGCCGGCGTGGGGCATTTTTTTCTGCCGCGACCCTGAAAGCATGAACCGCAACGATCAAGGCGTACGGAAAATAAAGAAATGTTTGCCGCCTTAAACGCTTTCATGCTACTGTTCAATTTAATGCTATTGTTGCAGTAAAGTCAAGCGCTAACATTGCGCTGCACAAAAAGTGCGGTGACTTGAAGGGCCGTGTGTCACCAAGCGCCGCAGCTGCCGGTTATGCCGGCGGTTGGCGGTCAGCGCCGGGGGCGTCACCGGCCACAATCGTAGGACCCTGCGGGGCGGTTCCTGCTGGGATGAACCGATGGATGCCCGGAGAGGAAACCGATTGTGGAGCAGCCTAAAATTTTCAAAAAATACGCCAACCGGCGCCTTTACGATACCGAGGAAAGCAAGTACGTCACCATCACGGAGGTTGCCGATTTCATCAAGGCCGGGCGGCAGGTTCAGGTCTTGGATGCCAAGACCCAGGAGGATGTCACGGCCTTCATTCTGACCCAGGTGGTTTTGGAGTCGGCTCGCCAACAAAACGTGCTCTTGCCGGCGCCGGCGTTGCATCTGATCATCCGCTACGGCGACAATTTGTTGGGCGAGTTTTTTGAAAAATACTTTCAACTTACCCTGAAAAATTATCTCGCCTATAAAAGCGCGTTCGATCAGCAATTCAAGGCCTGGCTCGATCTTGGAATGGATATGACCGATTTTTCCAAGAAATCGCTGGTGGACATGGCGCCCTTCAAATCGTTCCTGGATTTTGTCGCCGAAACCGAATCGACGGAAGAGGGCAAGACCCGCAAGTGAGTCTGAATGAGATTCAAGTGCTTTTTTGCCATTCTCTTTGCCTGCCTGGCCATCGGCTATTCCGGCGCCGTTGTGCTGGGCGCTGCGGCGGTC
>JBAPYE010000128.1:0-3012 GCA_049284575.1 Desulfobacterales bacterium | reverse complement strand
GGTTTGGGCGGCGGTTCGGACGGTCTGGCCTACCACTTCTACGGCGACACCCTCAAGCGGCTGAAGATCTCCAGCCAGGACATCCAGGAAATCATCATGGGCTTCAGCGAACACCAGGCCAAGATCGACATCCTGCTGGCAGTGGCCTGACCTGCGGCCGGTTTTTTCACCCGTCACGGCGTGTTGAGGCATAAAGCGGCGCTACGCCGCCATCATTTTTGAACCGCCAGGGCGGCTTCCATCAGGGCTTCACCAAAGGTCGGATGCCCGTGCACGGTGAGGGCGATGTCCTCGGCGGCGGCGCCCAGCTCCAGGGCCAGCACGGCCTCGGCAATCAGGTCCGAGGCGCGCGGCCCGATGATGTGCACCCCCAGGATGCGGTCGGTCTTTTCGTGCGCAATCACTTTCACCAGCCCCTCGGTTTCACCCATGCAGCGCGCACGCCCACTGCCGGCGAAGGGGGTGGTCCCGATGCGATGGGGAATGCCGCGCTCCTTGACCTGCTCTTGGGTAAGCCCCACCGCGGCAACCTCGGGCGAGGTGTAGACGATTGAAGGAATGGCGTCGTAGTTGACCTCAGCGGAGCGGCCGGCGATGATTTCGGCGGCGGCCCTTCCCTCGGCCGACGCCTTGTGGGCCAGCATCGGCCCCGCCACCAGATCGCCGATGGCGTATACGGTCGGCACCTTGGTGCGATAGGCCGCATCCACCAATACCTGGCCGGTCTTGGGATCGGTCTCGACCCCCACGGCCTCGAGCCCCAGGCCGCGCGTCCGGGGCCGGCGGCCCACGGCCACCAGCAGCCGCTCGCAGGTGAGGGTTTCGGCCTTGTCGCCGGCTTCCAGGCTGACCCGCACGGTCTTGCCTTTGACGCCGGCCTCGGTGACCCGGGTGCCCAGGCGGAAAGCGAAGCCTTGCCGGGTGAGGACCTGCTTGAGTTTGCGGCCGATCTGGCCGTCGAGCCCGGCGGCGATCTGCGGCAACATTTCAATGACGGTGACCTTGGCGCCCAGCCGCTGCCAGACCGACCCCAATTCCAACCCGATGTAGCCGCCGCCGACAATGGCGAGGTGCTTGGGAACGGCATCGAAGGCCAGCGCCTCGGTGGAGCTGACCACCCGCTCACCGTCGAAGGCCAGCCCGGGGAGGGCCACCGGCTCGCTGCCGGTGGCCAGCAGGATGGCGCCGGCCGCCAGGGTCTGCGGCTTGCCCCCGTCGGCGGGTGCCACCGTCACCTGGTCCGGTCCGCTCAGCCGGGCTTCACCCGGCACAATCCGGATTTTGTGGTTTTCCAGCAGCTTTTGCACACTATCGGTCAACTCCGCAACGACCTTGTCCTTGCGGGCCATCATGGCGCCAAGGTCCAGCGCCACCCGTCCGGTCTGGACGCCGTGCACGCCCAGCTTGTCTTTGGCCAGGTGGTAGAACTCACTGCTGTCCAGCAGGGCCTTGCTGGGAATGCAGCCCACGTTCAGGCAGACCCCCCCCAGGCGCGGGTTTTTTTCGACGCAGGCCACCTTCAATCCCAAGCGGGCCGCATGCACGGCCGCCACGTAGCCTCCGGGGCCGCTGCCGATCACCACCAGATCAAGCCCATTCCTGTCTGCCATGGCTATATCTCCAATATCATGCGTTCCGGGTTTTCAAGGCATTCCTTGATTCGCTTGAGGCAGCCGACGGCCCCCTTGCCATCGACGACGCGGTGGTCATAGCTCAGAGCGACGTACATCATGGGCCGGATGACGATCTGATCGTCCACCACCACCGGACGCTTTTCAATTTTGTGCATCCCCAGAATGCCGCTCTGGGGCGTGTTGAGAATGGGGGTGCTGAGCAGCGAACCGTAGACCCCGCCGTTGCTGATGGTGAAGGTGCCGCCTTCCAGGTCGGCCAGCTCCAGGCGGTTTTCACGGATCTTGGCCACGTAATCGACGATGGCCTGCTCGATTTCAGCAAACCCCATCCGCTCGGCGTGGCGGATCACCGGCACCACCAGCCCGCGCTCGGAGCCGATGGCGATGCCGAAGTGGCAATAGTCGTGATAGAGGATGTCCCGGCCGTCTATGTAGGCGTTGATTTCGGGGCAGGCTTTGAGGGCGTCCACCGATGCCTTGACGAAAAAGGACATAAACCCCAGCCCGACGCCGAACTTTTTCTGAAAATCGTCCTTGTAGCGCTTGCGCAGCGCCATGGCCCGGCTCATGTCGATCTCGTTGAAAGTGGTCAGCATGGCCGTATTCTGCTTGGCTTCCAACAGGCGTGCGGCGATCCGCTGGCGGATGGGGCTCATGGGCTTGCGCCGGGTCAGGGCCTCTTCGCCGGCCGGTTGCGCCGGCTCCTTGAGCTTGTCAGGGGACGGGGCGGTCGCCGGGGCCGGGGCCGGCGGGGCGGCTTCGGCCGCCTCCAGATAGAGCAGCACATCCCCCTTGGTGATGCGCCCGCCGGGACCGGTGCCGGTCACCTGGCTGATATCGACATTTTTATCCGCCACCAGGCGACGAACCGAGGGCGGCAGGGCCTCCAGGGGTGCCGCGTCGGAGGGGGCGGTCTCTTTCGCCGGGGGCTGGGCGGGATCTTTGGCCGCGGCCCGCTCAGCCGCGGCCGGGGCTTCGACGGATGTTTCGGCCTTAGGCGGCGACGGTTTTTCGACCGCCGCGGCGGGCTCCCCGGCCGTATCGATGGTGCCCACGACCGCGCCGATGGCCACCGTTTCACCCTCTTTTACGGCGATGGCGAGCACACCGTCGGCTTCGGCAACCACCTCCAAGGTCACCTTGTCGGTTTCCAGCACGAACAGGACCTCGTCCTTCCGGACCTGATCACCCTCCTGCTTGAACCACTGGGCCAGCACGGCTTCTTTTACCGATTCGCCGACGCTGGGCACTTTGATCTCTAACTTCATGGCGACTCCTATGGGTGGGTGGTGAAAAATGGGGCAGAGTCCCGCGCAAGGGGGCTGCAAACGCCCGCTGCTCCGGGCGGCGGGCTGCACTGCGCGACACCGCTCAACTC
>JBAPYE010000127.1:0-1814 GCA_049284575.1 Desulfobacterales bacterium | reverse complement strand
TCTTGCGGCAGAGGCGCAGGACCTCGGGCATTGAGAGCGCCCTGCCCTTGCGGCTGGCGGCCGCCCGGATTCCCGGCAGCAGGAGGGCCGCCTGGTCGCGGCTGATCTCGGTGCCGGCATCCGCCAGCAGGTGGCGCAGCCCCGTGCTGCCGGTAAATTTGCCGACGAGAAACGTGGCGGGACCGCGGCCCACGGTTTCGGGTGCAAACGGCTGGTAGGTAGCGGCGTCCTTCAGCAGTCCGTGGATGTGGATGCCGGACTCGTGCTGAAATATCCTGGCGCCTGTAACGGGTTTGGCGGCGGCGATCGGACGGCCGGTAATGTCGGCCAGGTAGTGGCAGAGGGGCAGCAGGCGAGTGGTCTGCGCCCGGCAGCTGCGGCCGGCGGCAAGCGGCAGGGCGGTGGTCAGCTCTTCCAGGCGGGCGTTTCCGGCCCGCTCCCCCAGGCCGTTGAGGGTCGCGCTGAGCGCCGCGGCACCAGCCTCCACCGCTGTGAGGGCGTTGGCCGTGGCCATGCCCAGGTCGTTGTGGCCATGAAACTCCAGCGCCAGCGGCGGCCTGGCGGTCTGGCGCAGACGGCGCAGCATGCGGGTGATCCCCAGGGGAGTCGCAATCCCAACGGTGTCCGCCAGCCGCACCCGCTGGGCACCGCAGGCCGCCGCCAGGCGCACGAAGCGGTCAAGAAAGGGGGGCTCCGCCCGGGTGGCATCCTGGGCGCCCACCGAAACGAAGGCAAACCTGCCGGCGGCCAACGGAACCAGGGTCTCCAGGGCCTTGAGAACCCAGGATGGGCTGCGCCCCAGTGCCTGGAGCTGAATCGGGGACACCGGAAAGCTGATGTGGACCCCGTCGGTGCCGCAGCCGGCCGCGTGCGCAATGTCCCCGGGCGTTGCCCGGCACCAGCTGGTCAGACGGCAGCCCAGGCCGCCCTGCACCAGGTCGCGGATCTCCCGGCGGGCCGCGGCACCCATGGCCGGGATGCCCACCTCGAGCTCGTCTATTCCGGCTTGGGCCAGCCCCTCGGCGATCCGGCGACGCTCGGCCGGGCGAAAGGCCACCCCGGCGGCCTGCTCGCCGTCGCGCAGGGTCGTGTCGATCAGCCAGACATTTTTGGAGCGGCTGTGGGGTGTCATATCAAAGAAGGGGCATGGAGGCGTATTCGAATATTTTCTCCCAGGTGGCGTTCATTTTTTCTCCTCTATCGGTTCGGTTGTGTTCAGGGCGCCCGTCGCATAGTCGCGCACCTCTTCGCCGGTTTGCAGCATGCGGCTTAGCTCCCCATTTTCGGGTGCCTTGCGGTGATAGGTCTCCAGGGAGCAGAGCTCCTGGAAGTCTTCAATTCGCTGGATGGCCGCGCGCAGGCGTGCCGCCATCGGTACGATGCGATCGGCGCCTGCGGCGAGGCTCCCCAAGGTGTGGCCTTCGGGCAGGGCCCCGTGGCAGCGGAAAACCCCCACGAGGTATTTTTCGACGGCCATGGCCAGAATCCCGTAGCGCAGTTCGTTGTTGAAGATCTCCGGGCGCCGTGACCCGTTCAAGGCGGTATGCAGAAAGCGGTCGCCCTCGCGGATCAGCTGCGCCCATTCCGGCCGGCTTGAATTTGTCAAAGGTTTCATCTGTCGCTGCCTCTCCGTGCGCCCCGCTTTCAGGCGATCAGGTATTGTGCGGCCGGTTCGCCGCCCTCCAAAGCGTCCAGGATGTCGTCGATGGCCGCTTCGCTGTCCACGTTGCCGTACCAGTGGCCCTCGGGATAGACGACCAGCACCGGTCCGTAGTCGCAGGCCTTCATGCAGCCGGTGCTGGTCACCTGGGCGT
>JBAPYE010000126.1:0-2842 GCA_049284575.1 Desulfobacterales bacterium | reverse complement strand
GCTGTAGGGAAGTGGCCGGCGGCCTATGGCGAGAGTCCGGATATTACCCAACCTGGCTTACATTTCGTGAGCACCTTGCCTTCCGCATACCACTTTGGGAGATTCTGCCGATCCGGCAGCCAGCGACTTAAACCTTCATTCAAAGGAATCGGAAAATGAAAAAAATTTGGCTGGCATTTATCATCGCAGTGGCTTTGGGTGCATCATCGGTTTTCGCTGCGGCTGAGGCAGAGGACTACTCCGGCACCATCAATGTGTTCAAGGAGTCCCCGGCAGTGGCGAAGTTTTTCAAGAATTCATACGGCTACGCGGTCTTTCCGACCATTGGCAAAGCCGGCTTTATTGTCGGCGGAACCTACGGCAAGGGCCAGGTCTACCGCGACGGCAAGGTCACCGGGAAAACGTCCGTGGTGGAGGGCTCCATCGGGTTTCAGCTCGGTGGTGAGGCGTTCAGCCAAATCATCTTCTTTGAGGACAAACGGGCCTACGACGAGTTCACCAGCGGGAATTTCGAATTCGGCGCAACCGCCCAGGCGGTGGTCATAACGGCCGGCGCCCAGGCCAAGGCCGGAACCACCGGTACAAGCGCCGGCGCCAGTGCCGGCCCCAAAACCGGTGTCCAGGCCGAAACCGAATACGTCAAGGGAATGGCCACCTTCGTTCACAGCAAGGGCGGTCTGATGTACGAGGCCTCCATCGGTGGGCAGAAATTTACCTTCGAGCCGCTGTGATAAGCTTCCACCACCCTTGTGCCGAGCCAAGCCGACAAGCATGTCGTTTGGCCCGACTCAATTAAGGATTTAGAAATTGTCGCTGCAAACCGCCACTAATCCCTTACCCAGAAGGGCGGCTGCGGCCAGACTGGCAGCCGCCTTGCTGGCCTTTTCATTGATTGTTGTTTTGGCGGCAGGCTGTGCCAAGACGCCGGTGTATACCCTGATGGAAACCCCGGCCATCTATCACGAAGCCGCCGTCGATCCGTTTGCCCACCTGGATCCCATCCTTCGCGGCACGGTAGTGTCGGTGTTTTATGCCACCAATCGTCAACCTCGGGATTCGGGCGCCGACGGCCTGTATTACGGAAACGCAAAGGACAGCGGGCTGAACATGGGTATCGCCACCTTGCGCTTCGGAGATGAGAATTTCAGCTGGGAAGACCTCTATGCGGCGTCAATCGCTCCCCAGCGAGATTTTCCGGTTACGATTTCTTTATTGGATTGTGACCAGCTTGCCAGGTTGCCGGAGAATTTCCGGTCGGAAACCCACCAGGTGCTGACAGCCGAGCAGCAGGATTTCGCGGCGGCAATCAACATGCAGCTGGCGGTGGCTCAGGACAAGGAGATCATGGTCTATGTGCATGGAACCAAGGTCGACTTTCTCAACTCGTTGGTCATAAGCGCGGAGGTCGACCATTTTGCCGGGCGTGATTTCGTCGGCATCGCCTTCGCCTGGCCGTCCCATCAAAACATTCTCTACTACCTTCTGGGCCAGGATGTGACCCGGGCCAAAGACTCCAGCCAGGCGCTGCGCGCCCTGCTGGAATTTCTGGCTGCGCACACGACCGCAGAGCACATCAATTTGCTCTCTTACAGCGCCGGGGGCCGGGTAGCATCCAAGGCCCTCTACGAGCTGCGTTCAACCCATCCGTTTCGCAGCCCGGAAGATCTGCAACAGACTTTTCGCTTGGGTTCGGTAATATTTGCCGCCGCCGATGTTCCCATCGAGACGTTTCATCAGCGGCTTCCCGCGATCAGTGATTTGTCCCAACAAGTGGTGGTGACCGTCTCGGATTACGATCCCGCATTGCTGGCCGCCGAAAAGTACATGGGGGGTGGGGTTCGGATTGGCGTGGAGTCCGCGGGATTGTGGGAACTGCAGTTGTTTGAATCCCAGGGGATTGCCAATTTTGATGTGGTCGACCTCTCTTTGAGGCAAGAGGGGCGAGGCTTCGATATCATCGGTCATCACTACTGGTATCGCCATCCATGGGCCAGCAGCGACATCATTTTGCTCTTGCGCACCAACGCACCGCCGCATCGCCGCGGTCTGAGCCCCGCAGAGCTGGAGGGTGTCTTCTACATGTCCCCGGAATACCCCCAAAAAGTTCGGGAGGCCGTGCGCCGGGAACTGGGGGATAGCTGGTTGAAACCCAAAAAATAGAAGTCGTTGACGCCGATCGACCAGCTGTCCCCCTGTTTCTCGGATGTCACCGTGTACCCGGGATCGGGGATTGTTACCGCCCCGTCCGCGAAATCGAATTTTTTATCTAATTCTTTAGCTTTCTTAAATTCAATCTCCTCATTTCTGGCACGCCGTACTGAGATAATTCGAATATTATCATTTCGGTGTGTGATAATCCCAGTCCGTGAAGAACGGGCGGGCGCGCGATCAGAACCAGTTGTCGTGCGTGTTCAGAAGCCACCGGCCCAGGCGGGTACCATTGGACATCATCACCGGGACCTGGAAACTTGCGCCCTGCAGGGTCATGATCCCGATGCCCCAAGGGCTTTCGACCAGGATACTGGCCCTGCCGGTGCCCGTCATGTCCTGGAAAAGGCGGAACTGGTTGTCACCAGTATTGAGCAGCCAGCCGCCGAAGAGGGTGCCATTTGGTTTGAGCATGATGCTGGTGATCGCCCCGGCTGACCATGCGAGAACCCCGATTCCCCATGGACTGGTGATCAGGAGTTCGTCCCGGCGGTCTCCGTCGAGGTCTGCTGCTGCCCAGATCCGGTTGTCGAACGTGTTGAGGAGCCAGCCGCCTAAACGAGTACCGCTGGGGGTCATCGACAGCGGGGCAAGGCTGCTGCCGGAAAGCTTGAGCATACCCAATCCCCACGGG
>JBAPYE010000125.1:0-12749 GCA_049284575.1 Desulfobacterales bacterium | reverse complement strand
TGAAGCTTGGAGCAATCGTGAAGTAGTTCAACTGGGTGATATTAAGATTCTATTCATTTCACGATCTGATCTTATTCGAGCAAAGGCAGCAAGCGGAAGGCCACAAGATAAAATTGATGTTGCAAATCTCAAGGAAGCCGAACAATTGGATACACCTGACAAAAAATAGCGCGCCGCTTCGCTATGCGCTATTTTTTGCAGGCGATCCATGACGTTGGGCGCAAGTAACAAATGAAGGATAAATGCTATGAAAACTTTTACTGCAGTCGTTGAAAAATGCCCTGATACGGGCCTCTATATTGGCTTTGTTCCAGGTTTTCCTGGAGCTCACACTCAGGCTGAGACCCTGGACTAACTAAATAAGAACATGAAAGAGGTCATCGAGATGCTTTTGGAGGACGGCGAACCTGAATTTGAAGGTGAATTCGTCGGTACACAGACGGTAGTGGTGGCTTAATCATAAGATTAGTTCCGGTTCTGAAACCAAAGGAAGTCATGGCTATTCTTGAGCGCATCGGTTTTCAGAAGGTTCGGTAGAGGGGTTCTCACAAACAGTTCCGCCACCCCGATGGCAGAGGCACAACGGTTCCTTTCCATACCCTTCGCGGAGAACCAAAAAATGATCGTGTTATACGCTTTTTTAAGCATCGCGGCCCTTGGCGCGCTGATTGTCATTAAAAAAACCGTCGAGCTGAAAAACGGCAGACAAAAGGCTGAGGATGACCGGGCGAAAATGAAAATCAAACGGCTGACCTCACCCGGTGTTGTCAAGGGTATCTCGCTTTTGCCGCTCATCGATTATTACGCGGATCATCCCGATCTTAAAACCGAACCCGGCGTGTCCTATCTGATTCGCACGGATGACGCCACGATTTTACTGGATGTGGGGTTTAACGCCAAAAAGGAACACCCGTCTCCCCTGTTGCAGAATATGGAAACCCTCGGGGTGTCAACGTCTGAAATTGACATGATTTTTATCAGCCACGCTCATCTTGACCATCTGGGCGGCATGACGGATCAAAAGGAAAAAACCTTCAGCCTGTCCCACGGCCCGGTGGCGCTTTCTGAAATTTCGGTTTACGCGCCGGTCCCGATTGCGGCCTCTCATTGGAATCCCGGCCCGAAAACCCATGTCATCACCGACCCGGTGGTGATAAAACCCGGTATCATCAGCATCGGCGTTATCCACCGATTTTTATTTCTCATGGGCCGGAGTGCCTTTCTCCAAAAACGCCGCACGGCGGGGTAGGATGCTTTTTACGGAACTGTCAAGTCTGGCTGAAGCTGGCCGCCACATCCCGCGGCCCATTCCATTTTTTGGCTTGCCAAGCCGCCAACTCAGCCGTTAATTTATCAAACTGCAGCAGGGGTGGCCCGACGGGCCTGAGATGACACCCTTTGAACCTGATCCGGGTAATGCCGGCGAAGGGAGCTCAAGCGGACGATCCATCTCCCACGCCGTTTCCTGCTGGAAACGGCTTTTTGTATTGTGCACCCGCCTTCCATCCCCTGCATGCCATAACGCGCATCGCATTTTCCACGATCAGGGTTATGACCAACCCACCACTACGCAGGGAGGTTCCTATGTTAGACGAAGTCACCATCAGCCGGGAAATCATCGGCGCCTATCTCAAGAAATTCAGTGCGGCACTGCAACTTGACGTCGCCATCGTCGGTGGCGGCCCCTCGGGCCTGGTGGCCGGCTATTACCTGGCCGCTGCCGGGAAAAAGACAGCCCTGTTCGATCGCCGGCTCTCAATCGGCGGCGGTGTGTGGGGCGGCGGCATGATGTTCAATGAAGTCGTGGTTCAGGAAGAGGGCAAGGAGGTTCTCGACGAAATGGGCCTGGCGGCCCAGCCCTGCAGCCCGGGCTACTTCACCCTGGACTCGGTCTACCTGGCCTCGGGCCTGGTGTACAAAGCCATGAGCGCCAACCTCAAGATCTTCAACCTCGTGAGCATGGAGGACGTCGTAATCAAGGGCCAGCGGGTTGCCGGCCTGGTGATCAACTGGGGCGCGGTGGAAACCCTCAAATGGCATGTGGACCCTTTGACCCTGCACGCCGCTTTCGTGCTGGACGCCACGGGGCACCCGGCCAATGTCGCCTCCGTTCTGGTCCGCAAAATGGGTGTAACCCTCGATACCGCCACCGGCGGCATGGTGGGAGAAAAATCGATGGCGGCCGAAACCGGTGAACGCGATACGGTCGAGAATTCACGGGAGGTCTACCCGGGGCTCTACGTCAGCGGCATGGCCGCCAACGCGGTTTGCGGCGGTTACCGCATGGGGCCGGTCTTCGGCGGCATGCTGCTCTCGGGCCGCAAGGTGGCCCGGGAACTCATCGGGAGGCTGTCGTGATGAAAGCTGACGCCGCCACTCTGCGGGCCATCGATGCCAACCTGAACCGGGTCAGCGAGGGGTTGCGCGTGGCCGAGGACATCCTGCGCTACAGCCTGGATGATGGGCCGTTGCAGGCGCGCGTCAAGGCGCTGCGCCACCGACTGGCGGCCGCCGTGCCCGGACAGGCCTGTGTGAGCAGCCGGCGGCCCCTGGAAGACGTGGGGTTTGACGCTGCGGGGGAACTGGAATATGCGCGCCCGGACCTGCAAGCCCTGCTGCGCGCCAACTTCAAGCGCGCCCAGGAGGGCCTTCGCAGCCTCGAGGAACTGTTCAAGCTCCGGGAGAAACAAACCGCAGCCGAGATGAAGCGCCTGCGCTACGACACCTACGAGGCCGAGCGGCTTTCCGCCTTGCGCGTTTCCCCGAAAACGCTGGCGCGCGGGCTTTACCTGGTGCTCACCGAACCCCGCGACGGCTATCAGCAGCTCACCGAATGGGCGCTGCAGGCGGAACTGCCGGCAGTCCAGCTGCGCTGCAAGGGAAACGATGACCGGGAATTCCTCTACGCGGCTCTGGCGATGCGGCGCATCACGGCCGGCAGCCAAACCCGCTTCATTGTCAACGACCGGCCGGACATCGCGCTGATGGCCGATGCCGACGGCGTTCACCTGGGGCAGGAGGACCTGCCGCCCCAGGCGGTGCGGCGCCTCATCGGGCCCGATAAACTACTGGGATTTTCCACTCACACCCTCGACCAGGTGCGCAGCGCCAACGACCAGCCGGTGGACTACATCGGCTTCGGCCCCCTTTGCGGCACCACTTCCAAGGCCAGGCCCGATCCGGTGGTGGGTCCCGGGCAGCTCGGCGCCGCAGCGGCCGCCAGCCGCCATCCCGTTGTGGCCATCGGCGGCCTGACGGCAACGCGCATCGCGGAGCTCGATCTCGGCAGCTGCCATAACGTAGCCGTGATCAGTGCCGTGAGCCAGGCCGAAAATCCCCTGGCAGCTATGACCGCCATCAACCGCTGCGTTCTGGAGGCCATATGACACGTAAACAACAAGCCGAACGCGGGATCATCAGCGATGAGATGCGGGCCGCCGCGCGCCATGAGGGGCTCCCGCCCGAGACGATCCGGGAGGCGCTTGCCGCGGGCCGCGTCGTGATCCCCAAAAACGTCAACCGCAAGTATCCCCACCTCCGCGCCGTGGGTCAGGGGACACGCACCAAGGTCAACGCCAACATCGGCGCGTCACCCCTGCATTCAAACCTGGACGAGGAGCTCAAAAAACTCGCCGCCGCCCAGGAAAGCGGCGCCGATGCGGTGATGGATCTCTCCCTGGGCGCCGACCAGCTGCGGATCCGCAAAGCGATTCTGGAGCGCGCAGAAGTCATGGTGGGAACTGTTCCCATCTACCAGAGCGCCTTTGAGCTGTCCGCCGCCCGGCGTGATGTTGCCGACATGACCATCGGCGACTTTCTCAAAACGGTTCGGCGCCAGGCCGAGGAGGGGGTCGATTTTATGACCCTCCACTGCGGTGTGACCCGTCAGTCGCTGAGCGCCATGGAGCGGCAGGGCCGCACCCTGGACGTGGTCAGCCGGGGCGGGGCGATGCTGGTGGCCTGGATGCGCCACAACCGCCGGGAATCCCCGCTCTACGAACACTACGACGAAATTCTCGATATTCTGGCCGCCCACGATGTGACCCTCTCCCTGGGCGACGGCATGCGACCCGGTTCGGTGTCGGACGCCGGCGACCGGGCCCAGGTGAGCGAACTGCTGATCTTGGGG
The DNA here is from genome assembly GCA_049284575.1 of Desulfobacterales bacterium. Lineage (GTDB taxonomy): Bacteria > Desulfobacterota > Desulfobacteria > Desulfobacterales > JAABRJ01 > JAABRJ01. The sequence continues at coordinate 8,620 of JBAPYE010000125.1, read as the reverse complement.
GAACTCACCGAACGGGCCTGGGCCAAGGGCGTCCAGGTGATCATCGAGGGGCCGGGCCACGTCCCCCTGAATCAGGTGGCCGATCAGATGCGGCTGGAAAAAACGCTCTGCGGCGGCGCGCCGTTTTATATCCTCGGCCCGCTGGTGACCGATATAGCCGCCGGGTACGACCACATCGCCGGGGCCATCGGCGGCGCCCTGGCGGCCATGAACGGGGCCGATTTCCTCTGCTATGTCACGCCTGCCGAGCATCTGCGGCTGCCGACGGTGGCGGATGTGATCGAGGGCGTGATCGCCGCGCGCATCGCGGCCCACGCCGCCGACCTGGCCAAGGGCTTGCCCGCCGCCTGGGCAAGGGACCGCGCCATGTCCCGGGCCCGAAAGGCGCTGGACTGGGAAAAACAGATCGCACTGGCCATCCACCCGGCCAAGGCCAGGGCCTACCGCGACGCCAGCGCCATAGGCGATCAGGATGTGTGCACCATGTGCGGCGAGTTCTGCGCCATCAAGCGCCTGCAGCAGGGGTAAATAGGCTTCAATACCGATAAATCCGGCTCCCGGGGTTAAAAAAGCCAAGATTCTGACCGCTCGAAATATATCTGCGCCGGGGGTGGGCTTCGATCAAAGGAAGTGGCGCGCGCCGAGCAGGCGCCGACGGTAGTAGTTTTGCGACAGGGAGTCGATCCGGATGGTTTTTCCCCGGCCCGGGGCGTGGATGAAACGGCCGTCTCCGATGTAAAGGCCAACGTGCGACACCCTCCCCCTGCTGCGGGTGGCGAAAAACACCAGGTCGGCTGGTTGCAGCGCATCGACGGGGATCGGGCTGCCGGCGATGAACTGTTCGCGCGAGGTGCGCGGCAGTTCGTAGCCGTTTAAGCGGTAGGCGGTCATGGTCAGCCCGCTGCAGTCGAAGCCATCCTTGAGTGAGGCCCCGCCCCAGCGGTAGGGAAGCCCCAAAAAATTTTGGGCCGTGCCCACGATGCGCCGACGCACATAGACATCCCCCTTGCGTTCGCGTTGGGCGGCGGCCAGCTCTTCCGGCACCACGATGTAAAAAACATCCAGCGTGCCGGCGCGCTGCAGGGCGCGGGCCCGCTGTCGGGCTTCCTCCCTGGATGTGAAATTACCGAAGCGAGCCTTGAAAAGCCCGTCGTCGTCCCGGAAGAAGGTGGCCTCCAGCCCGCGGGCCTGGAGCGCCTCGGTGAGGCGCACGACATTGTCCAGACTGGCAAAGGCACCGGCCTGGATGGTGATGCCGAGCGTGGCCAGCTGCGGCGGGCGCGGTGAAATGGGTCCTCGGGTGGGGGCCGGCGATCGCGTGGTGCAGGCCGCCAGCAACACCGGCACGATCAGCGTCAGCAGGATCTTTTGGGCTTGCCGCACGCCGGACGGGCGGTGGTTTGGTCGGTTGAGCGCCATGGCCCTCCTTTTCAGACCGCCACATCGGCCACAAGCGCCGCCAGCGGTGGGACAATATCTGACGGCGCCAGTTTCACCATAAGGCCTCGCCTGCCGGCGTTGATCATGACCTGGTCATAAGCCGCGGCAGCGGCATCCATGACCACCGGAAGCGCTCTTTTAAGGCCAAACGGGCTGATTCCTCCGACCAGATAGCCGGTCAAGCGCTCTGCCGTGGCCGTGTCGGCCATGGCGGCGCGTTTGGCGCCGCATACCGCCGCGACCTTTTTCATGGAGACCTGCCGATCACCGGGCATCAACACCAGGACATACCGGTTGGCGTCAAGCGCCACCACCAGTGTTTTGATGGTTTGGGCCAGGGCAAACCCAACAGCCCGGGCGGCGAAATCGGCGCCTTTTTCTCTGTGGTCGTATTTCACCAATTCATGGGCAATGCCCTTTTGATTGAGGTCCTGAATCCCCCTGGTGATCATGATCGTTTCCGGAATGCGGCAATTTTTTGTTTTGGCAAATATTTCAGAATACCTGGTCAGTTTGGTCTAGGGTGCTTAATCTCCACCATGGCGCATGGTGCCATCCGCTTCAGCCTGAGCGGTTACAACACCGATGTGGAAAGGATCAGGTGTTCGCATGACCGAGTGTTCATCCAAAAAAGATTGCAGGGAAGAACTGGCACGAGCCAAAGACGCGCGCGAACGGATCCCGGATGTGGTGCGGCGTCTGGTGACCTCCTGCCAAGGGAATGCCTGTTTCGATCACGTGGGTCCGGAGCCGATCCCCTCGCGGTCGGCAATAATCGATATTCTGCAGCGCAGCCGCCGGATTCTATACCCCGGCTACTTTATTCAGGACCGCGTGGACACCATCAATCTGCAATACTATTTGGGCCAAGAGGTCACCGCCCTCTATGGGGTGCTGGCCGAACAGATCACTCTCGCCTTCCGCCACGACTGTGTTCGCCAGCAGCTTTCCTGTGTCCGCTGCGAAGAGCGCGGGCAGCAAACGGCGGTAGCCTTCATTGAGGGCCTGCCGGAGCTGCGCAAGCAGTTGGCCGCCGATGTCCGCGCCGCTCAGGAAGGGGACCCGGCGGCCGCCAGCTACGACGAGATCATCTTCAGCTATCCCGGCCTTTACGCCATCACCGTTTACCGCATCGCCCACCACCTGTCTCATCTGGGTGTGCCGCTGCTGCCACGGATCATGAGTGAACATGCCCACCGACACACCGGCATCGACATACACCCGGGGGCTCATATCGGTCGTCGTTTTTTCATCGATCACGGCACCGGTGTGGTGATCGGCCAGACCACGGAAATCGGGGATCGCGTGCGCATTTACCAGGGGGTGACCCTGGGCGCCCTGTCGCTGCCTAGAAATGCGGTGGAAAGTCTGCGCACCCAAAAACGCCATCCGACCATCGCGGATGACGTGATCGTTTATTCGGGAGCCACGATTTTGGGCGGTGAAACCGTAATTGGAGAACGCTCGGTGATCGGCGGCAATGTCTGGATCACCGAATCGGTGCCGGCCGATACCAAGGTGTTTCTGAAGCGTCCGGAACTGGTCTATCGCGGCGCCGATTCGGGTTGGGAAATAACCGGCGAAAACCGTGAATCGTGAAAAAAGATGGACCCGCGGTTACCGCAGGCCGGCCGACATCTATCGGAGCCTGCACGCGGCGCCTGACGGCCTGCTGACCATCGACACGGCCACCCTGAGGGTGATGGCGATCCGGCGGTGTCGGTCTTCAGTTCCGGGGCTGGTGGTGCGCTGTCGCGGAAAATGAACTTTTCTAACGGCCGTTCACTTTTCTCCGCAACTTCCCGGCATATTTGAAGGTTACCACGCGCCTTGCCGGCAGGATCGCCTCCTCGCCGGTCGCCGGGTTTCGCCCCTTGCGCAGGTTCTTGTCTTTCACGCAAAATTTGCCGAAACCAGAAATCAGGATATCATCACCGCTTGCCAGGGACGCCTTGATCTGCTCGATCAGGCACTCGGTGATCTCAATGGATTTGCTCTTGGGAAAGCCAAGTTCGGCCTGAAGCCGTTCTACGATGTCGTTTTTCGTCAGGGCCATGAAGGCGGGGGCTCCGTATGGTCAGAGGTGGATAGGGGAGGTGAAGCGGAGTATTGATCGCATCAATTCCGCTGGATGTCAAGGGATTGGTATTGCTCTGGAATTACACCGCAAAGAAGTGGTGTTTCTGCCGAAGGGACTTTGACGGGCGCTTGAAGCTGGCCGCGCAGCCGGTCAGCAGCGATCGGCGGCACTCCCGTTTTCAGATAGGGCCGACGGGTCTCCTTCCGGCAGCCCCAGTTCGCGGGCCTTGAGCAGCCGCCGCATGATCTTGCCGGCCTTGTTTTTGGGCAGGTCCGGCATGAATTCGATTTCCTTGGGCGCCACGGCGGTCCCCAGCTTTTGGCGGGCAAAGCCGATGAGCTCCAAGCGGAGGTCATCCTGGGGGAGAACACCGGGTTTCAGGGCGACAAAGGCCTTGACCAACTCGCCGATGAGGGGGTCCGGTTTCCCGATGACCCCCGCCTCGGCAACGGCGGGGTGTTCCATGAGAATGCTTTCGACCTCAAAGGGACCCACCATGTGGCCAGAGGTCTTGATGATGTCATCGGCCCGGCCGACGAACCAGAAATAGCCGTCGGCATCGCGCCGGGCCAGGTCGCCGGTCAGATACCAACCGTCGGCGAAACATTTCAGGTAGCGCTCGTTTTCATGGAGGTAGCCCCGGAACATGGAGGGCCAGCCCGCCCGCAGCGCCAGGTCTCCCTGGACATCGGGCGCCGCGATGACCGCGACATGCGCGTTGTCGCAGCGCTGGACGATAGCGGCCGTGATGCCGGGAAGCGGGCGCCCCATGGACCCCGGCCGGATCTCCATGGCGGGAAAGTTGGCAATCATGATGCCGCCCGTTTCGGTCTGCCACCAGTTGTCGTGAATGGGAAGACCGAGGGCTTCCTGGCCCCAGACCACCGACTCCGGATTGAGCGGCTCCCCCACGCTGTGAACCAGGCGCAGGTGCGAAAGATCGTGCTCGCGCCGCGGGGCGACCCCCAGCCGCATGAGCCGTCGAATGGCCGTGGGCGTGGTGTACCAGACGGAGACTTTTTGGGAGGCGAGAATCCGGCACCAGCGCTGGGCGTCGAATTCCGCCGCGTCGATGATGTTGGTGATGCCGTGCAGCAGGGGGGCGATAATCCCGTAGGAGGTGCCCGTCACCCAACCGGGGTCGGCCGTGCACCAGAAGACGTCCCCGGGATGAAAATCCAGGACGTATTTGCCCGTCAGGTAGTGGGTCAGCACGGCGTTGTGCACGTGGATGGCGCCCTTGGGCAAGCCGGTGGTACCGCTGGTAAAGTGCAGCAGGGCGCTGTCTTCCGGGTCGGTCGGCGGGATGGCGAAGGTCTCCGAGGACGCCGCCATGAGCCGGGGAAGCGACCACACGCCGGGTTCCGGATGGTCGTCGCGGTCTACCAGAAGGACGTGCGCCAAGCGGGGCAGGGCGTCCCGCTGCCGCCGGACCTTTTGCAGATACTGGCGCTCGGTGGTCAGCAAAACCCGCGCTTCCCCCCGGCTGAGGCGCTGAAAGACCGGCTCCGGGCCGAAAGCCGAGAAGAGCGGGCAGAAGACGCTCGTGTTTTTGAGCGTGCCGAGGGCGCCCCAGTAGAGTTCGGGAATGCGCCCGGCCAGCACCGCCACCGTATCCCCCCGGCCGACCCCCAGGCCGCGAAGCAGGTTGGCAAAACGATTGCTCAAGGCGCTGAGGTCGGCGAAAGAAAATTCCCGGACACTGTCTCCGCTTCCCAGCCAGCGCAGGGCCGGGTGGTTTCGCAGGGGCCCGGCGGCATGGCGATCGACGGCCTCGTGCGCGATATTCAGGCCGCCCCCGCCGGGAAGACCGTCCAACTCGCGGCGGACATCCTCCCAGGAAAAGGCGCTGCAGGTGTGGTCGTAGTCCAGCAGGTTGGGGGGCTTTGCCCATGAACCGGTGGGCTTCTTGACGGGCGTCCAGCGCAACCTCGCACCTCCCTTCAGGGGTGTTGATGGGGGACGGTCAGCCCTTTTGCGGGAAAAGGACCGATCGCTGTTTCTGTTGGGTCAGAGCTGTCAGGCGTTATTTCTTCGGCGTCTTTCCGAGCCCCCAAGGGTAGCGGATTAGATACGCGGCTGGGTCATTTTCTGGGGCGATAGAATGTCCTCCAGCTGATTTTGGCTCAACAGGTTTTCTTCCAGGACCAGATCCATGACACTCTTATTCGTCTCCAAGGCCTTTTTTGCGATCCGGGTCGCGTTCTCATAGCCGATATGGGGCACCAGCGCCGTGACGATCCCGATGCTGTTCGCTACGTAATCCCGGCAGCGCTCACGGTTGGCGGTGATGCCCTTGATGCAGCGGTGGGTAAGGGTTTTGATGGCGTGGATCAGCATCCTCAGCGATTGAAAACAGTTAAATGCGAGCACCGGCTCCATGACATTGAGCTGCAACTGACCGGCCTCGGCCGCTATCGTGACGGTCAAATCATTTCCAATGACTTGAAAAGCCACCTGATTGACCACCTCCGGGATCACCGGGTTGACCTTGCCCGGCATGATGGAGGATCCGGGCGCCATGGGCGGCAGGTTGATTTCGTTAAACCCTGCCCGGGGGCCGCTGCTGAGCAGCCGCAAATCGTTGCAGATTTTGGATATCTTCACGGCGATCCGTTTGAGAACACTGGAAAACATGACGAAGGCGCCCATGTCGGAGGTCGCCTCCATCAGGTTCTCGGCCTGAACCAGTTCGAATTTGGCAATACGCGACAGCTCCTCGATGGCAAGGCTGGAATATTCCGGTTTGGCCGTAATGCCGGTGCCAATGGCGGTTGCCCCCAGGTTGATCTCGCGAAACAGCTGCACCACGACATTGACCCGCTGGATATCTTCTTTGACCGTCACCCGGAAGCCGTCGAATTCTTGCCCGAGAGTCATCGGAACGGCATCCTGAAGCTGCGTGCGCCCCATTTTGATCACATCCGAGAATTCAACCGATTTCTGCTTCAGTTCGTAGGCCAAATCCGCCAGGGCGTCGGTGAGCTCGCTGTAACTGAGCAGTACGGCCAACCGTATGGCCGTGGGATAGGCGTCATTCGTGGACTGAGATTTGTTCACATGATTGTTGGGGTGGACTATCTCATATTCGCCCCTGGAGTGGCCGAGGATTTCCAAGGCCCGATTGGCGATGACTTCGTTGGCGTTCATGTTGGTGGAGGTGCCCGCACCGCCCTGGATCATGTCAACGACGAATTGGCCGTGCAGATTGCCGGCAATGATTTCATCGCAGGCCTTGCAGATGGCGTCCCCGACTTCTCTGTTCAGGTCCCCCAGCTTTTGATTGGCTTTGGCGGCCGCTTTTTTGACCATGGCCAGGGCTTTGACAAAATTCGGGAAGTGCGCCAGCGGGATGCCGGTAATATCATAGTTCTCCAACGCCCTCAGGGTTTGGATGCCGAAGTAAGCATCGGCCGGCACCTCCCGCTCACCGAGCAGATCGTGTTCCAGGCGATGTTTGCCCCCAGCGGGCGCCCCCAGCGCGGCACCCCGGTACCCAAAACTCGCATATTTCAAGCGGTAGGCCATGACCCGGGCGACCTGGGCCAGGATTTTGCCCGCCATTTCAGGATTGCTTTTCAGAAGATCTTCCACCGCCTGACGCTCCAGCGTCAAAACGCGGCTTTCGACCACCGCCCGACAGGAATTTGTATGCTCATCCTCATCCAGCATGGCACCTTCGCCCACAAAGTTGCCCTCACCGATCCGGGCCACGTTTCTTTGGATATCCCCAATTCCCCTCAGGATTTCAACTTCCCCCGTTTGGATGACAAACAATTCCGTGCGGGTCGTGCCGGCGTGAAAGAGGTACGAGCCCAGCGGGTATGTTCTCCGGGTGACTCTTTGGGCCAGAAGATCGAGTTCGGCTTCCGTCAAGTCCTTGAACAAGACGATATTTTTTAAGATGGCGATTGATTCCGGCATGTTATTTTCCTTTATGATAGGTGATACATTAACCTGAAAAGGCAAAATCAGCGGCGGTGATCGGCATTGTCACAGCCGCAAGTCAACCGGGGCGGGTGAGCCGCCGTCAGAGCGCTTCAAAAGATCAGGCCGATCATCGAAAGTCGACAAGTTTTGAAAACCCTTCAGTACCCATGCTGGACCTTTGAAAGGCTGCACAAAGCTATTGGTAAGATTTCGACGGTGGGGCAGTGGAACCAGAAGGAAGTTTAAAATGGTCGCAGAGATGACGATTCAACTTAATTTAAATTCGGAATATTCCTAAAACGATAGGTTAAAGTTTGTCAAGGTGTTTGCTAGGAGCAACTGGAAATGGCTTGGTGAAATCGCCGTCAACCTGAATCCCTCATTGACGGTGGGATGCATATTTGAGAATCTCCTCGCACGGCGTCTGCCCGAACGTGCAGGCCGCAAAAAGCAACAAATCCACCGATGGCGATTCTTTTTTCTCGCAAATCAAAGCAACGAACGGACGCATCATGAACACACGCGCAAGCAATCAGGGCGGAGGCCTCAAGGATCCTTCAGCGGAGGCGGTGTTGCAGCCGGGCGCCAACTGCTGGCGTATCGAGGATGCCGAGCGTCTCGCCGTGATCGTCGATGCCGCCGACTACTTCGCGGCCTTTGCCGAGGCCTGCCGGGCCGCGCGCCGCCAGATCCTGATTCTGGGCTGGGATTTCGACCGCCACGAGCGTCTGCACCGCAACGTCCGCCAGCACGATCTGCCCGACCGGCTCGGCGCCTTCCTGGCGGCGCTGGTCAAGCGCCGCCAGGAGTTGAAGATCTACCTGCTGTCGTGGGACTTCAACATGATCTATGCGGCCGAGCGCGAACTGCTGCCGGCCATGCGGCTGCGCCTGCAGGCGCCGCCGCGCTTTCATTTCCGCCTCGACGCGAAACACCCCAGCGGCGCATCGCATCATCAGAAGGTCGTCGTGATCGATGACCGGCTGGCCTTTGTCGGCGGCATCGATCTGAGCCGGTGGCGCTGGGACACCTCGCAACACAAGCCGGGGGACCCGCGCCGGATCGACCCCAACGGCAAGCCGTACCCCCCGTTCCACGACATGATGATGCTGGTCGAGGGCGCGGTGGCGGCACGCCTGGGCGATCTGGCCCGGGAGCGCTGGCGGCGTG
>JBAPYE010000124.1:0-3702 GCA_049284575.1 Desulfobacterales bacterium | reverse complement strand
ATTCAGGCGCTTTTGCATGCGCTTTTGGCGGTTTTGGATGATTTTTTGTGGTGGCGGTACGACGTACTCGTTTTCGATATCGCGGTTTTTCGTTTCCAGGTTCTCGAAGAGTTCATCGACCTGCTCGTCCGTAGCCGAGATCATGATGTCGGCAATATCGGGACTGATCTGGTGTATCAAAACGTTCCAGTGCCGGATCAGCCGCATTTTGTAAGTGTCCAGGCGCTCCACCGTAACCGGTCGGCCGCTGTGGTCAACCTCCCGGCGCAAATCCAGCAGAAATTCAGCGTACTCCTGCAGTTGCGTTCGGCAGTGCCAATCGAGCTGTCGAGCGAGTTGTGTTCTGAGCCGGCTGCGTTGGTCGGGTTCCAGGGAAATGTAATCGTTCACATACCAGGGTATCAGCCAGTCCAGGCTGGGGTAGTACAACCTGGGTCCGCAGGCGCTCAACAAAATGAGCCCAATCACCAAGGCCAGAATTTTTTTCATATTTCCATCATGGAGGGATTTCGACGGTAACCATGGGCGGATGTCTTTGTGAGTCCGCTGCCGGACAGCACACCAATAACCGCATCTCATTGTTCGGCAACTCGCGGGCGCATCGTCGGCTCTGATCGAAAGTTGCCACAGGGACAGGGAGTGGTTCATCACCGCGTGTTCAGGTTTGCAACCACCGACCAACATGTTGCAAGACACTAAGGTCGCGCTAACCGGATGGCAAGTTGGCCTTCTGTGGTTTAACCTTTTTCAAAAGAGGCCGTAGCAGGTAATACAAAACGGCCACTGTCGGCAGGCAAATAAGACTCCACGCCACGATCGCACCCAGGGTCGTGTCCCACAGTTGTCGGATGGTGTCCCAAAGATCGGTTTTGAAAATGGAAATCCGTTGCGAAGCCGAGAGAGGCAGCGGGTCGACACCAAACAGCCATGCACCAAACTGGAAAAATGGAATCAGAAGCGCGATTTGTAGCGGATACACCGATTATTGACCAGCTGGATGGCCGGCAGATTCAGCCGGGGAGTATTAGGGACGGGGTTGAAATAGCGCGGTTCTATTCCTCGATCGCCAATGACATTTCCTTTGCCAGGCGCCGGCCTCTTTCTGCGGCCCGACTGACGGCCGATTTGCTCAACCCGAGGTCTTGGCCGACCTCCGTTGCCGTCAAGCCCAGATACCGGATGGCCCAATAGGCGGCCACAGAGCGGGCCTGCACGCGCTTGGGTTGTTTGCCGGCCGATCGGATCTGATCTATATCCACACCGAATATCCGCCCCGCCCGCTCGATCACCCCATGGAGCGTCCAGCCGGCGATTCGCAACTGGTAACGCTCATCCATCTGCTCGGATGCCCGGCTCAAGACGGACGTGACAAAACCGTTGTCCCCCAGGATTCGCTCATCCCCTTTTACGTGAACATTCATTTTGCGTTTGGATTTTAAAACGCCCCAGCCGCCGACGCTGCGCAACAGACCGCCTCCGGTGAGCAGTGGGTCTTGGCCCTTTTCAATTCCCTTTTCGACAAATTCCCGGTACCGTTTTCGGGCCAAATCCTCGGGCTGGCCAAAATGACGCAGCACCGATTCGACATCCTGCCAGGCGTTTATGTGTTTGCCCACAATCCGGCTGTGACCTGCAAAGGCATAGCGTTCCAGAGAGTCTACATCCTTTACGATCCCGGCCCGAATGGGGTTCAAATGAATGTATCGGACGAGTTCCAGAAAATAGGTCTCCTCCTGACATAAAATCGACTTGTAGCGGTTCTGAAACAGGCGGCCGTAGCGGTGGTGACGGCGGTTGAAGGTTACCGCATAACCGGTCAGCAGCCGTCGCATAACGGTGGCGATCGGCTCCAAACCCGTCTTCAGGAGCAGATGAAAATGGTTGGGGATCAGGGCCCAGGCATAACACGGCGTAGCGGATGCTTGCAGGACAGCACCCAGCCTTTCCAGGAATCGGTTGCGATCGGTGTTGTCTCTGAAAACATTGCGCCGTTCGATTCCCCTACATATGATGTGATGCAGCGCGCCGGGCGCGTCGATTCTGGCTTGTCGCGGCATACTGTATCGCTATCACAAATTAACCTGAAAAGAAATGCGGAATTTCAACCCCGTCCCGTCGCCCGCGTCCCGTCGCCCGTCCCGTCGCCCCGGCCGAAGGCTGCTGACCGCTGACGCTGAACGTCACTCGCGCTGCCCGTTGCGGCAGCGTGATGCCGACCTTTGCGAGGCACCCGCATACGGCGCGACGATCGCCGCTTTGCGGTGCCGTTGGCCTTGGCGCCCAATCACCTCCCTGGTATACCCGGCCTTTCACAAAAACCAGGTTCCTATTCCTGAGGGGCGCCGGCTACTTGGTGGTGGTTACCGGACAAGGAGCTCTGAGAATAATGTATTGGGCAGTTGAACCGAGAAGCAGTTTGAGGGTTCTGGATTTTTTTTCGATACCCACGAAAATCTGGTCGACGCCGTTTTCCTGGGCAAAAATCACGATATCTTCACCCGGAGAAAGACCTCTGACCGTTTCGTGGACTTCGTGCTCAAGGCCGGTTTTCTCGAGTTGCTGCCGAACCCAATCCAGTTCCTTGTTCACGCGGGTGATGTCCGCGGGCTTTTCGCTGTGGCCACCTTCCATGCTGGTGATGACAATCACCTTGGCCTTGAATGTCGACGCATGCGTTGTTGCCAGTTCAAGGGCCGCCCTGGACTCCGATGAACCGTTGTAGGCCACGAGATACTTGATCATTGTTTGGTTCCCTTGCCCACCGGTCAAGCAAGCGCTGTTGCCACCTTGGACTACATCCAACGCTTGCGCCGCTTGTAGGATTTGACTTCTTTAAAGGACTTCCGTTTGCCGCCCTGGGTAAGTCCCATGTAGAATTCCTTTACGTCCGGGTTGTCCTGGAGCGCTTTGGACGGCCCTTCGAGCACAATTTTACCCGACTCCATGATATAGGCGTAATCTGAGATTTCAAGGGCGATGCGTGCGTTTTGCTCTACCACCAGGATGGTGGTGGCCATTTCGCGGTTTATGGTCTGGACGTTTTGGAAAATTTCCTTGACCAGCAAGGGTGCTAGACCGAGCGAGGGCTCGTCCAGCATGAGCATTTTAGGCGATGCCATCAAGGCCCGGGCGATGGCGATCATCTGCTGCTCCCCGCCGCTGCAGTAGCCGGCCAGGCGGTTGGTGATCTTGGCCAGCCGCGGAAAATGGTCGTACATGTTGCGGTGATCCGCCTTGATTTTCTGGGATCCGTCTTTTCGAGTGATGGAGCCCACGCGAATGTTTTCCTCCACGGTCAGGTGCTTGAACACCCGGCGGCCTTCGGGGACCATGACCGCCCCCAGGGTGACGATGTGGGTGCCCAGCAAATTGGTGATGTTCGTGCCGCCAAAGCGAAGATAACCGTCGCGGATAAACCCGTTTTCCGGTTTGAGCAGGCCACTGATGGCGCGCAGTGTGGTGGTTTTTCCCGCACCGTTGGTACCCAGCAGACTGACGATGCTGCCTTCGGGAACCTGGAGGCTGACCCCCCTGAGAACCTGGATGATGTCGTTGTAAACGACTTCGATGTTATTGACTTCCAGAAGTGGACTGTCCGGGACAATAGGTTCCATGGCCTCGATTCGCCGATCCACTCGGATCCGGTTTTGAGCGGGGCGCCGATCCGGCGCCCCGCTGTGGTTTTCAGGTAATGGTATTGAT
>JBAPYE010000123.1:0-10631 GCA_049284575.1 Desulfobacterales bacterium | reverse complement strand
CCCCGCGAGTGGTCTGGGCCGGCCTCGGCGGCGAGTTGCCGGCGCTTTTCGCGCTCCAGCAATCGGTGGCCCAGGTTCTGGCGGCGGCCGGCTTCGCGCCCGAGGCGCGGCCCTTCAAGGCCCACCTGACTATAGGCCGGGTAAAGGGTCGGATCAGGCCGGCCGAGCTGCTGGCGGCCCTGCAAGCCTTGGGGCAGTGGACGTCGCCGACTTTCAGGGTGGAGTCCCTTATCGTTTTTCAAAGCGACCTGCGCCCCGGCGGGGCGGTCTACACCCCACTCGAGGTGGTGCCCTTAAACAAGCGAACAACCGATCAGGAGGAAATATGAGAGACACTCAGGACAAGGAGAAAGCGGTGGAGTCGGCCATCGGCCAGATCGAGCGGCAGTTCGGCAAGGGGTCGATCATGAAGCTCGGCAGCCGCCCGATCGTCGAGGTCCCCACCATCTCCACCGGCTCGCTGGCGCTTGACCGGGCGCTGGGGGTGGGCGGCATCCCCCGGGGGCGCGTCACCGAAATCTTCGGCCCAGAATCCTCGGGCAAAACCAGCCTGGCGTTGCACGCCGTGGCCGAGGCCCAAAAACGGGGCGGGATCGCCGCCTTCATCGATGCCGAGCATGCCCTGGACACCGTCTATGCCCGCAAGCTGGGGGTCAACTGCGACGAGCTGCTGGTCTCCCAACCGGATACCGGGGAGCAGGCCCTTGAAATCGTCGACATGCTGGTGCGCAGCGGCGCCATCGACATCCTGGTGATCGACTCCGTGGCGGCCCTGGTGCCGCGGGCCGAAATCGAGGGCGAAATGGGCGATGCCCACATGGGCCTCCAGGCGCGCTTGATGAGCCAGGCGCTTCGCAAGCTGACCGGCACCATCGGCAAGACCAACACGGCCGTGGTGTTCATCAACCAGATCCGCATGAAAATCGGGGTGATGTTCGGCAACCCGGAAACCACCACCGGCGGCAACGCGCTTAAATTCTACGCCTCGGTGCGCATGGACATCCGGCGCACCGGCGCCATCAAGGACGGCCAGGAGGTGATCGGCAACCGCACCAAGGTGCGGGTGGTCAAAAACAAGATGGCCCCACCCTTCAAGGAGGCCGAGTTCGACATCATGTACGGCGAGGGCATCTCCCAAACCGGCGATCTCCTGGACATGGGGGTGGCCGCCGAGATCATCGAAAAAAGCGGCGCCTGGTACTCCTTCGAGGGGGAGCGCATCGGCCAGGGTCGGGAGAACGTCAAACGCTTCATGCAGGACAACCCCGACATCTTCAATACCATCCAGACGCGGGTTAAAACCGCCATGGGATTGCTGGCGCCGGCGCCCGAAGGGGCCGATGCCGCACCCACGGCCGGCTGATCCGGCCGCCGCGGGGGCAACCGGCCCGGGTGAGAGGCGCCCCGGGCCCCTGACCGCAAACGACACCAGCAACGGAGCGACCCATGACAGGCAACGAGGCACGCCAACTTTTTCTGGATTATTTCGCCAAACACCAGCACCGGGTGGTGCGCAGCTCGTCCCTGGTGCCCCAGGACGACCCCACCCTGCTCTTCACCAACGCGGGCATGGTCCAGTTCAAGCGCACCTTTCTCGGCGAGGAGAAGCGGGACTACGTGCGTGCCGTCACCTCGCAGAAGTGCGTGCGGGCCGGCGGCAAGCACAACGATCTTGAAAACGTGGGCTACACCGCCCGGCACCACACCTTCTTCGAGATGCTGGGCAATTTCTCCTTCATGGACTACTTCAAGGAGAAGGCCATCGCCTTTGCCTGGGATCTCCTCACCAACGGCTACCGCCTGCCCGTGGACAAGCTGTGGGTGTCCATCTATCTCGACGACGACGAGGCCCATGACATCTGGCAGCGCCAGATCGGGGTGCCGGCAGAAAGGATCCTGCGCTTCGGCGAAAAGGATAATTTCTGGGCCATGGGCGACACCGGGCCCTGCGGCCCCTGCTCCGAGATCCACATCGACCGGGGTGCGGCCCACGGCTGCGGCAAGCCGGACTGCCAGCTGGGGTGCGAGTGCGACCGGTTTCTGGAAATTTGGAACCTGGTCTTCATGCAGTTCAACCGCGACGCCGACGGTCGGATGACCCCACTTCCCAAGCCCAGCATCGACACCGGTATGGGCCTCGAGCGGGTCGTCTCCATCCTGCAAAACACCCCCACCAACTATGAGACCGACCTGCTGCGGCCCATCATCGGCAAGGTCGAGGAGATGACCGCCAAGCGCCTCGGCGTTTCGGCCGAAGCCGACGTGGCCATGAAGGTGATCGCCGACCACAGCCGGGCCACGGCCTTTCTGATCGGCGACGGCGTGCTGCCCTCCAACGAAGGCCGCGGCTACGTCCTGCGGCGCATCATGCGCCGGGCGATCCGCTACGGCCGCAACATCGGGCTGCTCAAACCGTTTCTGCACGAAACCGCCGGGGTGGTCTTCGATATCATGAAGACCGCCTACCCGGAGCTGGGGGAGGCCCGGGCGTTTATCACCAACGTCATCGCAAACGAGGAGCTGCGCTTCTCCGAAACCCTGGACCATGGGCTCAAGCTCCTCAACGACACCCTCGCCGAGCTGCGCGCCAAGGGGGTCGACACCGTCCCCGGCGAGGTCATCTTCAAATTGTACGACACCTTCGGCTTCCCGGTGGACATCGTGCGCGACGTGGTCCGCGACCAGGGCATGAGCCTGGACATGGAGGCCTTCGAGGGCGAAATGGCCAAGCAGCGCGAAAAGTCGCGCTCGGTGGCCGCCTTCACCCAGATCAGCGAAGCCTACCGCGGCCTCTCGGCCCAGGGCGTCGCCCCCCGCTTCGTGGGCTACGAAAACCTTTCGGGTGAGGCGCAGGTGCTCTTGATCGTGCGCGACGGCGCGGAGGTCGAAAGCGCCCGGGCGGGGGACAGCGTCGAGGTGGTCACCAGCGAAACCCCGTTTTACGGTGAATCCGGCGGCCAGGTGGGCGACCAGGGCAAAATCACGGCCCCGCAGCTTGCGATGACTGTCAGCACCACGGTCAAGGACCCCACCGGGATGATCATCCACAAGGGCGAAATCACCGCCGGCACCCTGGCCAAGGGGGCCGCGGTGACCCTCACGGTGGACGTTGCAAAACGCCGCGCCACCGCCTGCAACCACACCGCGACCCACATTCTGCACGCCGTTTTGCGCCAGGTCCTGGGCGATCATGTCCGCCAGGCCGGCTCGCTGGTGGCGCCCGAGCGCCTGCGCTTCGACTTCACTCACTTCTCCCAGGTGGCGCCCGCAGACCTGGAGCGCATCGAAACCCTGGTCAACGACCGCATCCGGGAGAACCTGCCGGCCGAGACGGCCGAGATGGCCGCCGAGGAGGCCCTCAAATCGGGGGCCACAGCACTTTTTGAGGAAAAGTACGGCGACCGCGTGCGGGTGGTCACGCTTGCCGACTTCAGCCAAGAGCTCTGCGGCGGCACCCACACCGGACGCACCGGTGACATCGGTGTTTTCAAGATCGTGATGGAGACCAGCGTGGCCGCCGGGGTGCGCCGCATCGAGGCCATGACCGGCGCCGCGGCCCTCGCCCACCTGCAGCAGCAGGCGCACATCGTCCAGACCGCCGCGCGCCTCCTGAAAGACAAGCCCGAAGGCCTGGTCCAGCGGATCGAAGGCCTGCTCCACGGCCAGAAGGCCCTGGAAAGGGAGGTCGAACGCTTGAGCGGTCAGCTGGCCGGCGCCTCGGCCGCGGACGCCGAGAAAGCGGTGCGCACCATCAACGGCGTCAAGGTCCTGGCCAGCCGCGTGAACGCCGACAGCCCTGGGGCGCTGCGCGAGCTGGCCGACCGCTTCAAGGAAAAGCTGCAGTCCGGCGTGGTGGTGCTGGGCGCCGCCAGCGGTCCCAAGGCGCTCTTGATCGCGGCCGTCACCAAGGACCTGACCGGGCGCTTTCACGCCGGCAATATCGTCAAGGCCGTGGCCGCGTTGGTGGGCGGCGGCGGCGGCGGTCGTCCCGACATGGCCCAGGCCGGCGGCACCCAGCCGGAAAACCTGGACGCGGCGCTCGAGAAGGTCTACGAGTTGGTTCAGGGCTGAGTGCCGCTGGTGTCGACTTGAGGGGTCGCAGCGCCGCCGGGAATGAACGCTTGACGGCCGCAAGGGGGTCGGCGGCCGGCCGGGGCTTTACTCGGGAAACGGTACGGCCCCGCTTTTGACCCGCATGACGAGCTCCAGATCGTGCTCGGCGGCCGGATAGGAGCCCCCGGCAAGATTGAGGGCGCGCTCGTGGTGCATGATGGCCTGGTCGAACTGTCCCTCGTAGAACAGCACGTTTCCCATCCCGTTGACGGCGCCCGGGTCATCTGGCGCGATTCTCAGCGCCCTCTCGAAGTGCATCCGGGCCCGGTCCAGGTATTTCTTCCGCTGCTCGGGTCTCAGCAGATCGGTCCCCCCCGAACTGGCATAGACGTTCTTCGCCGCATAGCCCGCCAGGGTGTGCAAGTAAACATCGTCGGGAAAGGACGCCAGCGCCTGGTCGATGTGGGCCAGATTGGCGTCGATGAGCGCGATCGCCCGGGCGCGCTCGGCGTGAGTCCTTCCAAAAAGCAGTTCAAGCCCCTGTTCCTGTTCGACGCGCAGCCGCTCCCTGATATCCGCCAGGAATGCCCCACCACCCTCCAGAGCCGGGCTCGGCGCCACCTTCTCCACAGCTTCTGGCGAGACCCGTTGCCCGTGAAAGGGCCCCACCCACCACCAGCCTCCCGCGCCGATGGCGATCACGATGGCGATCGCCGCTGCCAACGCCATCGGGCGGCGCACCCGACGCCGCTTGCCGTGCGATCCGACTGCCTGGATCAACCGCGCGACATCCGATTCCCAATCGTCGTCACGCAGCTTCAGTGCGTTGATGCGAGCAAGCGGCCGGAGGCTGCCGGGCAGCTCGGCGCCCCGCGGCATGCGGGCCTCGTCGATCAGAACCGGAATTACGCGGGCGGACCGGTCGAGGGCCAGTTCCAACTCCACGCGGTTCCAGTCCGCCGGGTCATCCAGACGCCGGGCGCCCGTTTCGTCACAGGCACTCGCCCAGTGGGGGCCGATCAGGGCGAGAACGATGACATTTGCGGTCAGGCTCTCCTCGATGGCCCGGACCCAGTCCTCACCGGCGCCGATGCTGTTCTTATCCCGGAAGATTGCAGTATCGCCCATGCGCCTGGCCAGCGATTCCCGCAGCCTACCGGCGACCATCTGGGAATCGCTGCGGCGGTAACTGATAAAAATCTTCGGCATCTTCGCCTCCGTGACATGGTGACCTTCCCCGCGTCTGTGATGAGGTAAGAATCCCAACACGCCTAATGCGCCACGTTTCCGTGAATATTTCCGTCGGGCTGGGCGATGCCGCCGCCCATTGCACCGATCTGGATTTGATGTTCCACCACCCGCGGCGGCGATGGGGGCAGCACTTCCCCCGGGTCCATCCCCAAACCGGTGATGGCAGCCCGAAAAGTGGCTTCGGAAAGGGCCCCCTGCAAATACAATCTCTTCAGCTCTTCAAATTGAGCCTGCCGGTCCGATTCGTGGGCATCGTCCATGTGACCTTCTGCCTCCATCGATTATGGATCTTGGGGTGGCCCGGCCCAGGGCGCGCCGCCCAGGGGCCGGGCCGGTTCTGTATTTGCCCGGCTCGTGTGGCGACACACGAGACGCGGCCAGGGGCGCGGTCGCGCCATCTTCCCGACCTCGGCCGGGCGGCCGTGACCGGCCCGGCATTTCCGGCAGAAAGGGTGAAGATGTGGGAGACGACCACCCGAAACCCGTTGTTGTCGTTGCCGTTGTTCGGGTTGTTGCTGTTGCGGTAGCTGCAGCGGGCGTTGTCGCGGTTGTTGTTCCAGGAACCGCCCCGCAACACCCGGAGCACCTCATCGCTGGCGTCCAGGTTGTCCCGCCCGTCGGCAGGATCGTAAGGGTATCGATATTCCGGCTTACCCCAGTCTTTCCCCCACAAACCGCCCGTCCACTCCCAGACGTTGCCGGCCATCTCCAGGCAACCGGATGGGCTGACACCGGCGGGATAAATCCCGACCGGGGTGGTTGTTTGGACGGTTTGATCGCCTTCGTCCGAATTCAACCGGCTCGGATCAAACGCGCCACGCCAGGGATACTCGCGCCCGTCGGTTCCCCGGGCCGCCTTTTCCCACTCGGCCTCGGTCGGCAGACGACAGAACAGGTTCTCTTGGGCACCGCGCCAGCGGCAGTAGGCCAGGGCCTCGTACCAGCTCACCCCCACCGCGGGCTGGTTGGGCTTGTTATAACGGATATCATCCCATAAGCGGGGTTCGGTCCATTTTTCCGCCTTTTTGCGGCACTCCAGCCGGCGGCGGTCCACCAGCGCTTTTCCCTATAACCGCCCGCGTCGACAAACTCCTTGAACTCGGCATTGGTTACCGGGTATTTCCCGATCTGGTAGGCCGCCAGAAAAACCTCGTGTCGGGGCCTGGCATCATAATCTTCATCGTCGCCCATCGGGAAAGGCCCCTCCGGAATCGAAACCAGCTCGCCCAGCCGCGGATCCCCGAGGTAGCCCAGCGCCTCGCCGGCCGCAATCCGCACCCGCAGCGCCACATCGGGGTCGGCGATGGCCGCCAGCAGGCGTTTGATCACCGCCCGGCGTGTTTTGCCCCGCACCTCGGCCCGGCCCTCGTAAAGGCAGCGCCCGGCCAGCACCGGGTTGATCTCGTTTAGCGCCCGCACCAACCCATCGTCGTTTTTGGGCATCAGACCGGCGGCCATGACCGTGGTCTCCTCCCATTTGGTGGGCGGCGGCGGCGGCAGGGGGTCATAGTTGTCCTTTGGCCGCACCCATCGCGGCATCTCCTTCTCCATCCAGGGCCAGCGCCAGAGGTGCGCCATTTTCTCGGGGCTGCGCCCGAGCATCTCCCGGGCGGCGAAGTATTCCTGCAGGAGCTGGTGGTAGAAGCGCAGCGCGGAGCGGTCGCCGGTCATCTCGATGATGTTTGCCGATGCCGCAAGCTTCAGCACCTGCTCGGGCGGGGATGGGACCATCACATCCTCACAAAGCCGGACCTGGGAGGGCATCAGTGATTCGGCGATAACTTTCTTCACCGTGGTACCCAAACGCGGCCGAGACTGCATCTCGAAGGCCAGATGTGCAAGAGCCGCCTGCTGGACTTCGGAGTCCAGCCATCTTTCGGAATCGCAAAGCGGCTGGGCCAGCTCATCCATCAACTGCTGGGTGAAGCGATGCATCAACTCGGAGCGGTTGCGTCCCAACCGGCCATCTTTGTGAAACACTTGAACCATGACAGAGAGGTTGAACGGGTTTCTCGCCAGCTCTAACAAGCTGCGTTGGGGATGGGTTTCTTCGGGCAACAATTGCCAGAGCTTCTCCCAGGTTTCAGGCAGGTCCTGCCGTAAAAAGTCCTTGATCTGCTGGTCGGTAAACGATTGAATCTCCACCCGTTTCAGTCCTGTGAGCTGCTCACCATAGTCCACCAACCGGCAGGTCACCACAAAGCGGTTGCCTTTCGTTGACCACCGATTGATGAAGCGGCGTAGCGCCCTGACCCGTTCGGCATAGCCTTCAGGAGGCATTTCGTTCAGACCGTCGAACAAGAAAAACAGTTTTCCCGCCTCGAGGTAGTCGCCGAGACCGCTGGCCAGCTCCGGGCTGCTCCAGTTCCAATGATCGGCGCTTTCCGGGCCGGCCCAGCCATCACCAATGAATTCCTCCACCGCCATTTCGGGCTCGAAACCGCCTAAGCGCAGCGGCAGTGGCAACAGGCCGTTCTCAACGGCCAACTCGTAAGCCAAATGCTCCACAAGAGTGGTCTTGCCGCACCCGGGATCCCCCAGCAGGATCACACAGCGGTATTTGTCCACCGCTTCGCGCAGGTTATCGAGCTGGACTCGCCGCATCTCGCGGCCCTCCTCAACAACCTCTCGAAGTGTCGGTTTAATCCGCCGGCATCGTCGCTGAACCGAAGGAGGGACATGGTCCGCAACCCTATCCGCTGTAGGTTCGATGGCTTCACCGCGAAGTGGGATGTAATCGGCTGCGTCCTTTGCGAACCGCTCCCGGACTCGGCGCCTGAAGGCGTCTTCGGCCTCTTTCAGGGCCTCGGCAAACCCGGGCATGCAAGGCACCTTCGCCAAAAGCCGCAACAACTCGTTTAGCTGAACGTCGTACACGTAGTTCTTGCCGCCCAGATTTAGGGCATCGCAATTGGCCAAAGGTTTGAGAGGCTTGCATAATTCCTTGGGCTTGGGCATCGGCACGTCGTCGAAAAGGACCGGAATAACTGGCTTATTCAGACGAAGAGCGAGGGAGATCTCCCCGCGCACCACATCCTTCGGATCATCCAAACGGCCCTTACCGTCAGGGCCTTGGACATTCAGCCAGTCCGGGCCGATCATGGCCAGCAGCACCTGGCAAGACGTGACGGCGACTCGTATTCGCTCGTGGAATTTTTCGCCGGATTCGATGCTCTCACGGTCAAAAAAGATCCGCTCTGGCGGAAAGCGCAGGCAGAGGTCCCGATGCAGGGCTCGCGCGTGGCCGGCCGCGTCGGTACGTCGATAGCTGATGAAGATGTCCGTCATTTCGGAGCCCCTGGGGAATTCGAGAGTTGGAGAAACAACGCCGATCAGGAGGCAAAAAATTGGTCAAGGAGTGCTAAAGTCTGGCTCATTCTCTGTCGCGGAATTTGAGTCATGGCAGCTTCTTTTACCCGAGCCGAACCAGACCCAATTCCCACGGCTGTTAGGATCGTCGGCGAGACGCCGGGCAAATTCCCTGTCCTGGGAGCTGTCGCTGATGAAAACGCTCATTGCCGGCCACCACTGCTGGTGAGGTGTCCATTGGCCGTCGTCCCGGCGCGCATGGGCAGCGGCTGCGCAAGACGGCAGAGAAAAGGCGGGGATCAAAACTGGGCACGCGGCTGCAAGGCGAAGGGGAGTCAATCGATGGAAGTGGGCCGCTGCTGTTTTTCGATACCAGATTTGATGGTGGATTGCAAAGGTTCCGGCGTCACCATCGCCTCTCGGAAGGTGTATGTCACACCCCCGCCGATCGGGATGCCGACGAGCAGCCGCAGTCCGGCAAGGGTGAAGCCCGAGGTATTGATCTTGACTTGTAGCGGGTGCTTGAATAAAAAAGGGATTGTCTAGCCGTAAAGAGTGGTGGTAGGCTCTCCGCCCGCCGGAATCCGGGCGTTGCCGATTGCCTTCCACCCGCGGGTCCCGGTGATCACCAAGAACGCCTCCTTCCTCGAAACTCGGGCCGCAACTCGAACCCATAACTGCACTCTGGCCCGAAGACATTTTCATGCATCGTGGCGGCCCCAACCCAGGGTCATGAACGCTTCAAAAGTCGTAAAACAGCGGATCATGAAAAACCCCGATAAAGCGGCGGCTTTGGTCAGCATCAAAAACGAGCTCTGCGGCGCCACCGCGGCGGCGATCATCTCGATTCCGATGGCCATCGGCTACGGGGTCACCGTGTTCGCCCCGCTGGGGTCCTCCTTTGCCGCCCAGTCGGCCCTGATCGGGTTGAACGCCGCGATCATCGGCGGGCTCATCGCCGCTCTTTTCGGCGGCACGCCGGGTCAGATCTCAGGGCCCCAGGCGTCACTCACGATGGTATTAACGACCGTGGCCGCCCAGCTGCTGGCCGACCCGCGGCTTCCCCAGGATCCCGCGGGCAAAACCTACGCGATCGTCTCTCTCGTCTCCTTCTGCGTCTTGATCGGCGGCCTCACCCAGCTGCTGCTGGGCTTTTTCAGGCTGGGCAATCTGATCAAGTACATCCCCCACACCGTGCTCTCGGGTTTTTTAAACGGGATCGCCATCCTGCTGGTCTGGAAGCAGCTGCCGCTGCTTCTGGGCCTCGACCACGAGACCGACCTGCCGCAGGTTTTCTTCACCCCGTCCGTGCTGAACCGCGCATCGCTTCTGGTGGGTCTTGCGGCGCTTGGCGCCGTGTTCGTTTCCAAGTCGTTTTTCAAGCGCCTGCCGTCCCTGGTGGTGGGGCTCGCCGCCGGCATTGCCGTCTTCGCCCTGCTGCCCCTGCTTGCGCTGGACACCACGAGCGTCGCAACTGTCGGTGACCTGTCGGCCGCCGCCCCCACGACAACGGTCTTCCATGAACTTCTGGCACAACTCCCCCGGGTCCTTCACTACGACGGCATTTACGACCTGTGCGGCTACGGTATTGTTCTCGGGATGCTGGGCGCGATGGAGTCGCTGATGAGCTCAAGCGCTATCGAAGGCATCAGCGACACCCGCGCGGACACCAACCGGGAGCTGGTGGGCCAGGGCCTGGGCAACCTCACGGCCGCGTTCTTCGGCGCGATCGCATCGGCGGGCTCCATCATCCGCTCGCACGCCAACCTCCGCGCTGGCGGCCGGGGCCGCCTGTCGGGGGCGCTCTGCAGCGCGGTCATGCTCTTTTCCGTCTGGGCCATCGCGCCCCTGATCGGGAAAATCCCCCTGTCGATTTTCGCCGGGCTGATCATCTCCGTCGGCCTGACCCTGTTCGACTGGTCGATCTTCCACTTTCTCAAATTCTAACGCCCGCCCTTCGGCCTCCAGCAAGACGTTTTGATCGGGTTTCTGGTTCATGCTTGCGTCGTCGTCGTCAC
>JBAPYE010000122.1:0-2479 GCA_049284575.1 Desulfobacterales bacterium | reverse complement strand
CGCCGGCACCTGTGAAAGTTTAAAAGCGATCCACCCTTTCAAAGGACCCCACATGCAAACCATCAGCAGCGCCCGCCGCAGCACCCGCAGCGGCGTCGAGCTCAACATCGCGCCCCTGATCGACATGGTGTTCATTCTGCTGATCTTCTTCCTGGTCACCACCAGCTTCGTCAAGGAGACCGGCGTCGAGGTCAACCGCCCCACGGCGGCCACGGCCGTGAGCCAGCCCAAAGCCACCATCCTGATCGGGATCGACGCCACCGACCGCATCTTCTTCGATAATCGGGAGGTGGATGTGCGGGCCGTGCGGGCCAACGTAGAGCGCGCCCTGGCCGAGAACCCCGAGGGGGCCGTGGTGGTGGTGGCCGACCGCTCCAGCACCACCGGCATGACCATCGAGGTCATGGACGGCGCCCGCCTGGCCGGGGCAACCAACGTATCGCTGGCCGCCCGGCTGCCGGAGGGCGCCGCGCCATGACGGCCGATATTCGTCCCTATCGGAGCGGAACCGGCGGATGGCGCCGGTCGGGAAAAGGGTGGCTGGGAGCGGCAAGCGGGGCCTTGGTCCTCAACCTGGCCCTCTTCGCCCTCATGCCCCGCCTGCTGCAGCGGCCCACCGAGATGCCGGTCTTCAAGCAGCCCGTGGCCAACATCAACGTCATTCGCCTGAAAGAGGAGGCGCGGGAGGTGCGCGACCAGGAAAAACCGCCCCCACCGCCGGAGGCGCTTCCCCAGCCGCGCTTCGCCGCCCCGTCCCACACCCGGTTCGCGCTGGATTTCGCGCTCAACCCGCGTCTGCCGACGGGGCCGGTGGCCGTGGCCCTGCCCGCCGTGGTCCCTGTGGAACCGGACATGGCAGGCTTGGGCGAGCTCTTCGCCGCCGGCGACCTGGATGCACCGCTGACGGTGATTTCCCGCATTCCGCCGGTCTACCCCCTTCATGCCAAGCAGCGGGGCATCAAAGGGTGGGTGCAGGTACGCTTCGTGGTCCAGGAAGACGGCCGGGTGACGAACGTCACCATCCAGGAAAGCCAGCCCGCCGGCGTTTTCGACGCCAGCGTTCTGCACAGCGTGGCCGGCTGGCGCTTCAAGCCCGGCACGGTGGCCGGCACGCCGGTCAAGGGCTGGGCCGAAACCACGATCCGCTTCGAGCTGGAATAGCCGCGAACCGCAATGAAAATCGACCCCATGCAACGCTTCATAAATCAAACCGCTTCAGCCGGAGCGCGGGTATCTGACGCCCTTCTGGCAGGCCTGATGCTGTCCGCCCTGGTGGTCCTGACCGTATGGCCGGCGCTGGCGGCCACCCCCGACCTGCCCGAGCCGGCCCGGGTGGCGCTGGCCAAGGCCGCCCGCCTGATCCAGGACAAGGCCTACGATCAGGCCGTGGCCGCCCTGGAAGCCTTCCAGGCCGGCGGCAAACCCTTTCCCGGCCCGCAGGGCGACGACCCCAGGGGCACCCACCACCCCGAGATTTATTTCGCCCTGGGCACCAGCCATCTCATGCAAAAACGCTATAATCCGGCGATGGCGGCCTACGAAAAAGCGCTCCAGAGGGACCCCGACCACACATCCTCCTGGTTGAACCTGGCCCAGGCCGCCTACGGGCTGGGGGACTACCCAGCCGCGGCGCGGGGCTTTGCCGAGGCCTACGACCGATCCCCGGAGCCGGATCCCGAATACCTTTACAGCAGTGCCGCGGCCCTGCTCATGGCCGAGGATTACGGCGCCGCCGTCGCGGCCTTCGAGAAGCTTTTCGCCCGCCACGAAGACGCCATCCAGACCGCCTGGCGGGAAAACTACGTTCATGCCTTGCTCTCCACAAACCTGGCCCGCCGGGCCCTGCCCCACATCCGCCACCTGGCCGGGTCCACAACCGACGAGAAACAGGTCCAGTGGCAGGAAATCCTGCTGCACCAGTACCTGGAACTCGACATGGCCCGGGAGGCCCGGGACCTGATCCTGCGGCTGACCCGGGAGGCCCCCCTGCGGGACAAGTGGTGGCAGGCCCTGGCCCATGTGGCCCTGCGGGACAACCGCTACGAGGAGGCCCTGATGGCCATGACGGTGGTGGGCTTTCTGAGGCCCCTCTCGGGCCAGGAAACACGCTTGCTGGCCGATCTGAACCTGCAGGTGAGCATCCCGGCCAAGGCGGCCCCCCTCTATGCGGAGGCCCTTGCACAGGGAAACGATCCCCGCCTGCTGAAAAACCTCGTGCGCGCCCTGCAGCAGCTGGGCCGCCTGGAAGAGGCCCTGGCGGCCATCCGGCAGTTCGCACCGGACACCCGGGACGGGGAGCTGTTGATCACCGAAGCCGACCTGCTCTACGCCCAGGAACGTTCCGGAGAGGCCGGCAAGGCCTACCGGCGAGCGGCCAATGCCGACCCGAAACGGGCCGGGCGGGCCTGGCTGATGGCCGGTTATGCCGCCCTGCAGCTCCAGGATGCCGCCGCCGGCCGCGAGGCCCTGACCAAGGCCG
>JBAPYE010000121.1:0-21453 GCA_049284575.1 Desulfobacterales bacterium | reverse complement strand
CGCCTTTGATAAGCGTCTGCCCAAATATGAGCACGTCATGAAAGACATCTACGTCGGCGAGCACGTCACATATTTTGATGGCGTGTTGAGGGTGTGGTTGTCCGATGACTCGGTCGTGGAAACCCCGTTCTGGGACAAGATTGAGGTCGATCCCACCTCTGGCAAAATCACCACAGTGTATGCCCTCTTCAGCATCGCAGCAGTGCCTGAGAAGTTTTGGAAGGATTTGAAGACTGAGGACTTTGCCGAGGTGTAGACTGACAGGTTAGGGATCATCGCCAAGGGCACAAGTGACAGGAGGAAGATAAAATTGAGTAAACACCTGATATATAAGCGGATCATTCGTTCGGCGACGCTCATCTGCGCACTCTTTTCATTCACAGAGCTTGCTGCCGCTCAGGACTTCGATCTGGTGATCCTCAACGGCCGGGTGATGGACCCGGAAACCATGTATGACGCCGTCGCCAATGTAGGCGTCAAGGACGGCAGAATCGCCGTCATCACCGAAGACAAGATCACCGGTAAGGAAACCATCGATGCCACCGGCCACGTGGTTGCGCCGGGGTTTATCGACACCCACTGGCACTACGACCGGCCCTGGTCCAACAAGCTCGCCCTGCGCGACGGCCGAACCACGGTGCTGGACCTGGAGATCGGCACCCACGGCCCCTACATCGACCAGTGGTATGAAGAGCGGGAAGGGAAGAACCAGGTGAACTACGGCCAGGCCGTGGGCCACGAATTTGCCCGCGCCGCCGTACTTGACGGCTTCGAGGGCGCCCAGGACGTTCGCACCGCTGTCGAGAGTCGAAAAGGCGATGGCTGGTGCTGCAAACGACCGACCCTGGACGAGGGCAATCGCATCCTTGAGCTCCTGGATGAGGGACTGCAGGCCGGCGGCCTGGGCATCGGCTCCACCCTGGGCTATATGCGCGACGGGGTTTCCACCCGTGAGTTTTTCGAAGTGCAACGGCTGGCCGCTCTCTATGACCGGCAGACCGGCGCTCATTTCCGCTACACGCCCGGAACCGATACCACCGAGACCAACGGCATCCAGGAACTGCTGGCCAACGCCGCGGCCTTGGGCGCGCCGGCCCTGGCCTGCCATTTCAACAACCCCGGCTACAACCTGGTGCACGAGCTGCTGGTGCGGATGCGGGAGCGCGGCATGAACGTGTGGGGTGAAATCTACCCCTATGCCGCCGGTTCCACGGCCCTGAACGCCGTATTTCTGGCGCCGGAAATCTGGGAGGGGACCTTGGGCCACAAGTATGAAGAGACCATTCAGGATGTGGCCACCGGCGAGTGGTACACCCCGGAGAAGCGTGAAGAAGTGCTCAAGAAGGACCCCACCCGTCCCGTTCTCGTCTTCAAGATGCCCGAGTCGGCGATCATCGATTGGCTGAAGCTGCCGGGCGTATCGCTCGTCACCGACGGCATGCCCATGATCCCCGATGACAAGCTGACCTGGGACACGCCGTACGAGAATCTGCCCAACACCCATCCGCGGGCCGCCGGCAGTTTTGCCAAGGCCCTTCGGCTGGCGCGGGAGAACAACATCCCCCTGATGCAGATCCTTGCGATGACCAGCTACAACTCCGCCGCGCCCCTCGGCAAAATGGGCTTGAAGGCCATGCAGAAGCGGGGTCGCCTGCAAAAAGGGATGATTGCCGACATTACCATTTTCGATCCTGAAAAAGTGACCGACCAAGCCACCTATGAAAAGGGCACGCTCCCTTCGGTGGGCCTTCCCTATGTCCTGGTCAACGGCACCATTGTCGTCAGGAACGCGCAGGTGCTCGAGGGAGTCAACCCCGGCCAGCCAATCCGGTATGAACCGCAGAAGAGCCGCTTCGAGCCGATCACGGTCGAGAATTGGACACAGACGTTCTACGCCGCCCCGATGGATTTCGGCGGCGGCGTGCCCGGTCACCAGCCCCGTAAAACAGGTGCACCCGAGCTGCACCCTGACACCCATGGCCACTGAGGGCGGCGTCTGAATCCGTGTCTTGCGCGCTGCTGTCGTTTGCCGGCGCTGTTCAGACGCAATGCCGGCAGAAGGGGTATTGCCGCATGACCGGTCGTGCATTGATCCGCAACCATGAGGAACCAAGAGAAGTGACCGTTATGAAAAAATCCATTATAAGCGCGGCATTCTTGATTTTGGCCTTGACGCCGGGGGGCAACCCGTCTCGACGCCGGAGTACTTCCAGGAGGCCCAGTCCCGGACCGATTGGAAAATGAACATCGCCACGCCCGAGCAGCTGTCGCAGATCCTGAAACTCGTCGCGCAGGGTTTGGATGAAGGTGCGCTCGGCATCGGCATCAATGC
Organism: Desulfobacterales bacterium; assembly: GCA_049284575.1. GTDB lineage: Bacteria > Desulfobacterota > Desulfobacteria > Desulfobacterales > JAABRJ01 > JAABRJ01. The sequence goes on along the minus strand of JBAPYE010000121.1, from coordinate 19,121 downwards.
CGGCTACGCCCCCGGCCACGGCCAAAAGGAGTATTTTGCCCTGGCCGAGATGGCTGCCGAGCGCGGTGTGGCGACCTTCACCCACGTCCGCTACGCCAGCAACATGGAGCCACAGAGTTCGTTCCAGGCGGTCCAAGAGCTGATCGCCAATGCCGCCATCACCGGGGCGCACATGCACCTCTGCCACATCAACAGCACCTCGCTCAAAGACATCCATTCGATTCTGAAACTGGTGGACGATGCCTTTGAAAGGAAGATCAACATCAGCGTCGGGGCCTATCCCTGGGGGGCTGCCAGCACCGTCGTGGGCGCCGCCATGTTCAGCGGTGAAGGCTGGCGCGAGCGCATGGGATCGACGGCCCATAACTTCCAGCTGGGCACCAAGCGCATGACCGAGGAACAACTGGCCGACTACCAGAAGAACAAGCCCGGCACCTTCATCACCTGGCATTTCCTCGACGAGAGCAATCCCGACGACCTGGCCCTGCTGGATGCCTCCATCCTGCACCCCAATATCCTGATCGAATCCGACGAGATGTTCTGGATGTTCATGGACGATCACGACCGCATCATCAACTACACCGGCGACGCCTGGCCCCTGCCGAAGGAGACCTTCTCACACCCGCGGTCGAACGGCACCTTTGCCAAGATCCTGCGCTCGTATGTCCGCGAACGCGGGCTGATGAGCATGCAGGAGGCCCTGCGCAAGATGTGCCTGATGCCGGCCCGGATCCTGGAGGGCTTCGTACCGCAGATGAAGAAGAAGGGCCGCCTCCAGCAGGGGATGGATGCCGATATCGTGGTCTTCGACCCCGCGACCATCAGGGATGTCGGCACCTACGAGAAGCCCAACCAGCCTGCCGTCGGCGTGCAGTCCCTGCTGGTGGCCGGAGAACTCGTTGTTGGGGAGGGTAAGCTGGTCCTGAATCCCGCCCCGGGGCAACCCATCCGCCGAACGGCACAAGCCAGGTAGCCGCCCAAAAGTGGTGAAATAGCGAAAAACGGCCAGGTTTTTTGTTTGATGTAGTTCCCCGAACGATGCTGCTCACTGCGGTGAAATGCAGTCCCAGGCGGTCGGCGATCTCCCTCCGGGATACGTGTGTTTGAGGTGCGCCGCTTTGGATGAGGTGGTTGCAACGGGTTTCCTTCATCCGTTCCGGTATCGGAAAAAAGCGATGACCGATAAGGGCGGAGGATCTTTCGGTTCACCGTTGGCGTTCCCTGCAGCATGATTTTCCGTATCCTTGCCTGCGTGTTCGGCGCCCACCTTCCGGTCGCACCCCCCATTTTTCCCCCCTTTCGGGTGATGTTTTCCCCATCCGATCATCCTACTTTACTATCAACGAATCCTGACAATACCGTTAGAAGTCAGATTTGATAAGGCTCCGGAAAAAGGCCGAGATCAAGCAGAACACACATCGAAAGGCCCTAACAACCCCACCGGTTCGTTCAGTGGCGAATCAGCCAGGCTCCGAAAATTGATCTTCCTTGCGCTCTTTAGAAAGCGCCCGGCAGCAAGACGCGACCTCTTTCTTCTGGGATGTGCCAGGACCCCGAAAGTCGGACGATGAGCTGTCCAAATCGACTTCTTTTCTCCCAGGTGGCAAAGCGTTCCCTGATGCATCGATTCTCGTCGGGCGATGGTGCTGCCGCCCCTTGGATGGGAAACCACAACAGGAGGATTGGAAAATGAACGAAGCTGTCATCGTGGCTGGCGTGAGGACCGCTGTCGGAAAATTCGGCGGGGGGTTTCAAAATTATCCCGTGGTCGATCTGGGTGCGACCGTCATCAAAGAGGTGCTCAAGCGGGCCGGTTTGAGGCCGGCGGTCAGCGACCTGATGAAGGCGTGCGCCCCGGACAAGCTGAAGGGGCAAGGCGTGACCGATCTCGAAAAGGAGGGCGCCGATTGGGATGCCGGCCTGCCGTCCGTGGCCATCGACGAGGTGATCATGGGCAACGTGCTCATTGCCGGACAGGGCCAGAATCCCGCCCGGCAGGCCATGGTCCGCGCCGGCGTCCCCAAGGAGACGCCGGCCTTCACCGTGGCATGAACCAGGACGCCCTGGCAAAGATCCTGTCGAATGTGCCCATCGGCCGGCTGATCGAACCGGAGGAAATCGCTCAATTGGTGGGCGACATGTACCGAAACGAGGCCATCGCCGGCGATGTCTACTTCATTCACGGCGGTCTGCGGCTGGGCTCCCGGGGCTGATGCGGCCAATGGGAAGCGAAGCCCCGTGGCATCCGATGCCACCATTTCATTCACGACGCAATGCTCCCCGGGGATCGGCACGATCCCCGGAGACCGAAGGAGGCTACCATGGCCGATCCCCGCATTGATCCCAACGACCCCGCCCTTCAGCCGCTCGCCATCAACACCCAGCCGCTGAAAGGTAAAAAAGCACTGATTACGGGCATCGCCAATCAGAACTCGATTGCCTACGGTGCTGCCCGCGCCTTGAAGGCCTTCGGGGCCGAAATCGCGATGACCTACCTCAACGACAAGACGCGCGAGTTCACCCAGCAGCTGGCGGATGCGCTGGAGGTGGACCCCGATCTCTACCTGCCCCACGACATCAACAACGATGCCCAGACCGAGGCGGTTTTCGCGGCCATCCGGAAGAAATGGGGCCAGCTGGACACCATGCTGCACGCCATGGCCTTCGCCCCCAGGGCAGCCCTGCAGGGGGCCGTGCTCGACGTCACGCGCGAAGACTTCCAGACGACCTTGACGGTATCGGCCCACTCGCTGCTCGTCCTGGCGCGCGAGGCGGTGCCCCTGATGACCGACGGCGGCTCGATTTTTACGCTCACCTACTTCGGCGGCGACAAGGTGGTACCCAACTACGGCATCATGGGCCCCGCCAAGTCGTGCCTCGAGGGGCTCGTGCGCTATCTCGCCGCAGAGCTTGGGCCGAAGAATATCAGCGTCAACGCCATCTCGCCGGGTCCCGTCATGACGCGCGCCGCTTCGGGCATCGCCCATTTCGACGACCTGATGACCCTGGCCAAGGACAAAGCGCCGCAGCACACGCTGGTGACGCCGGACGAGATCGGCGTCAGCTTGGCCATGCTGGCCTGCCCCAGCATGCGCAAGGTCACCGGCGAGGTGCTCTACATCGATGGCGGTTTCAACATCATGGCGGGCTGATCCCGGAGATAGCGGGGTCAACGGCCGCGGCGCCGGAACGGGGGCAGGGTCGACACCCGCGGCCAACCTCCCGGGGCAGTCGGGCGCCGGCACCGGCTGGCTCGCACCATGGCCAACCAAGAGGAGCAGGAAAGATGACCGACACCACCGTAAAAAACAAAGCTCCGGATTCGCTCGTGCCCTCGCGTCGGGCGACGAAGAAAAGCAAGATCGTCACTGCCGAGCAGGCCGCTCGCCTGATCAAGGACGGCGACGTGGTGGCCACCACCGGCATTGTCCGGTGCGTCTCGGCCGATTATCTGCTGGAGGCGATCGCGCAGGCCTTTCTCAAGGACGGACGGCCGCGCGACTTGACGGTCATGATCGCGTCCTGCATCGGCGACAGCCGTGCCGACGGCCCCCGGGTCGGCCTCAATCGCCTGGCCTATGAAGGGCTGGTGCGGCGGTTCATCGCCGGGCACTGGGGCATGGCGGCCCGAATGGGGCCGCTGGCCCAAGAGGGCAAGATCGAGGGCTACGTATTCCCCCAGGGCACCCTCTCCCAGCTGTTTCGGGAGATGGCCGGCGGCAAACCGGGCATCCTCACCAAGGTCGGCCTGGGCACCTTCATCGATCCGCGCAACGAAGGCGGCAAGATCAACCCTCAAACCACCCAGGACCTGGTGGAGATCATGGAGATCGGCGGCGAGGAATACCTCTTCTATCACGCCGTGCGACCCGACATCGCCATTCTGCGGGGGACCACGGCCGATCTCGACGGCAACATCAGCATGGAGCGCGAGGCCCTTTTCATGGAAGTGCTGCCCGTTGCCACCGCGGTGCACAACAACGGCGGGCTCGTGATGGTCCAGGTGGAGCGGGTCACCGACCGCCACACGCTCAATCCCCGGGAGGTGAAGATCCCCGGCGTCCTGGTCGACTGCGTGGTGGTGGCCGAGCCCGAATACCACTGGCAGGCCGGCAGCTCGGCTTACAACCCCGCCTATGCGAGCCGTATTCGCGTACCAGCCGCGGCGGTCGTGCCGATGCCACTGACCGAAAGAAAGATCATCGCGCGCCGCGCCGCCTTCGAGATTCGGCCCAACAGCCTGGTCAACCTGGGCATCGGCATGCCCGAGGGCGTCGGGGCCGTCGCCAACGAAGAAAAGGTGGCCGATCTCATGACCATGACCAACGAGCCGGGCGGCATCGGCGGCGTGCCCCAGGGGGGGCTCGATTTCGGGGCCGTGGTGAACGTCGAAGTGCTCATCGAACAGCCGTCGATGTTCGACATCTACGACGGCGGGGCCCTGGACGGCACCTTCCTGGGCATGGCCCAGGCCGACCGCGAGGGCAACGTCAACGTCAGCAAATTCGGGCCCAAAACCGTGGGGGTGGGCGGTTTCGTGAACATCAGCCAGAATGCCAAGGCCATCGTCTTCATGGGAACCTTCACCGCCGGCAAGCACGCCTTCTCGATCGCGGACAATGCCCTGCACATCGAACAGGACGGCAAGATCGCCAAGTTTGTGGAGCGTGTCGACCAGTTGACCTTCAGCGGCAAGCATGCGGCGGCCAAGGGCCAGCAGGTGCTCTACGTCACCGAGCGCTGCGTCTTCCGGCTGACCCCGGAGGGACTCGAGCTGGTGGAGATCGCCCCGGGGGTCGACCTGGAGCGCGACGTGCTGGCCCATATGACCTTCAAGCCCCTGATGCGAGTCGAGCCGCGCCTGATGGACGCACGCATTTTCAGCCCGGAGCCCATGGGCCTGCGGGATATCCTGCTCGGCGTGCCGCTGGAGCAACGGCTGACCTACGACGCCGAGGCCAACATCCTGTTTGCGAATTTCGAGGGTTTCGCCGTGCGCGACACTCAAACGGTGAAGGAGATCGAGGCGAGGGTTGAAAACATCATGGCCCCCCTGAAACACAAAGCCAGCGCCGTGGCCAATTACGACAACTTCGAGATCCACCCGCAGGCCATGGACGATTATGTGGATATGGTCCTGCGTCTGAAAGAGCGCTTTTTCGATGCCACGAGCGTCTACACGACCAGCGCCTTTCTGCGCATGAAGCTGGGGGACGCGCTGGCGGCCCGCGGCGCTGCCCCGCACATCGCCTGGACCCGCGAGGAGGCAATGGCCGCGCTTGGCGACGCCCCCTAAGAGACTGTGGATAAACAAGCATCAGGTCGAAAGGCAAGGCGCAGTCCGATGGGAAAAACGCAGCAACCTCGGTGTGTTGTGAGGCTTTTCCCGAGGGCTGCAACGCCGCATTTCGGCCTTAGGCGCAGTTGATCCACAGCCTGCTAAAGCCAATCCCAATCCGGGGAAGGAAGCTGCAAGACATGAACGCGATCGAAGGCTATTGCTTTGAGGATCTGGCTCTGGGGATGTCCGCAAGTTTTACCAAGACGCTGTCCGAAGCGGACGTCAAGTGGTTTGCCGGCGTGACCGGCGATTTCAACCCATTGCACGTCAACCGGGAATACGCCGAGCAGTCGATATTCAAGCAGCCGGTGGCCCACGGCATGCTCGCCGCCGGCCTGATCTCCGCTGCCCTGGGCTGCAAACTGCCGGGCCCCGGGGCGATTTACATGCATCAGGAACTGAATTTCGTGGCACCGGTCCACTTCGGCGACACGGTGACAGCCACCGTTGCCGTCAAAGAGCTGATTGCCAAGCACGGCCATGTCATCATGACCACGGTGTGTACCGCAGGCGGCAAGGAAGTCGTTATCGGCGAGGCTCGCTTGAAAGTCCCGCGACGGGAAGCGTAGGAGGGGATTCCATATCGGCGCCACGATCCTCAACGACGCGGTCATCGGTCGGCACTGCATCGTGGGTGCCCAGGCGCTCATTACCGAGAACAAACGGTTCCCCGAGCGTTCCGTCGTGGAAGGTGTGCCGGGCAAGGTGGTGCGCGAGGTGACCGACGCGGAGGTGGACTGGCTCGAGGCCAATGCACGGGACTATGTGGCCTGCGCGCAGCGTTACCGCACGGATTTACGCCCTCAGAGATGAAGCGGTGCCGCCGCTAATTGCGGCCTGAAACATGCTGGCGGTCGGAAACCCCAGCAAAACAAATGATCGATTCCCAAAATACGATCGTTTCCATTACATCTAAAAAAGTGAGGTAATTGCAATGGCAACCAAAACACCTTCCCAAGCACCGAGGCCGTCATTGTCTTCCCCATGGTCGCTGCCCGACGCTTTGGGCAAAACCGGATGGGGGCCGCTCGTTGAATACGCGCAGGACTACTGGCAACGGTCGATCATCTTCCTGGACACCCTGCGCCAAAGCGGCAACCAGCAGGCGGACATGACCGCACGGCCGATCAATGCGGTTCTGATCTACGATTTCGAGTTTGTGCTGCGCGGCAGCACCCTGCCGCGACCCGTCAATTTTGCTTTGGTGCGCGTTATCCCGCCCGAGGGCGCCGACATCGACGAGCGCAAGCGCCCGGTGATCGTGATCGATCCGCGTGCCGGCCAGGGGCCGGGCATCGGCGGCTTCAAGCCGGTCAGCGAAATCGGCGATGCGTTCAAGGCCGGGCACCCGGTCTATTTCATCGGCTTTTCGGCCGACCCCTTGGAAGGCCAGACCATCGAGGACATCGCACACGCCCACACCGTCTTTTTCGAGAAGGTGATCGAGCTCCATCCCGAAGCGCAAGGCAAGCCGTTTATCATCGGCAACTGCCAGGCGGGCTGGCACGCGATGCTCGCCGCCTGCATGCGGCCCGATCTGGTCGGCCACGTGATGATCGCCGGAGCGCCCCTTTCCTTCTGGGCCGGGGTGCACGGCGAGAACCCCATGCGGTACGCGGGCGGTCTGCTGGGCGGCAGCTGGCTGGCCACGTTGACCAGCGATTTGGGCCACGGGATTTTCGACGGGTCCTGGCTGGTTGCCAATTTCGACAATCTGAATCCGGCCAACACCCTCTGGTCCAAACAGTACAACGTCTGGAAGGCCCCGGACAAGGAGGAGAACCGCTATCTCGGCTTTGAAAAATGGTGGGGGGACTTCATCAACCTGCGGGGTGAGGAGATGCAGTGGATGCTGGAGAACCTGTTTATCGGCAACAAGTTCTCCACCGCCCAGATCATCACCCAGGATGGGAAACGGCTCGATCTTCGAGACATCAAATCGCCGATCATCTGCTTCTGCTCCAAGAAAGACAACATCACCCCGCCCCAGCAGGCCCTGGACTGGATCCCCGACAACTATCGGGACGTCGATGAGATCCGCAAGGCCGGCCAGACGATTCTGTATTGCGTTCACGAAACCTCGGGTCATCTGGCCATTTTCGTGGGCACGAAGATAGCGGCCAAGGAGCATGCCGAGTTTATCAACCTGATGGAGTTCATCGACTGCATGGCACCCGGCCTCTACGAGATCGTGATCACCGAAAAGACCGAGGGCGAGGCCGGCGCGGACCTGGTCGCCGGCGGCTACAATGTGCGCATCGAGGCGCGCGGCATCGAGGATATTCTCGCCCTGGGCGGCAACTCATTGGAGGACGAGCGCGAATTCGCCACCGTGGCCCGCATGGCCGCCATCAACGAGAGTATCTACCGCACCTTCCTGCAACCCTGGGTCCGCGCGATGACCACGCCGCAGACGGCGCGCTGGCTGCAGCAGCTGAATCCCCTGCGGCTGTGGTACACCATGTTTTCCGATAAAAACCCGTTGATGAGGGGCGTGGAGACCCTGGCCGAGCAAGCCCTGGCCGAGCGCAAGGTGCCATCCGCCGACAATCCATTCCTGGTGATGCAAGAACAATTCTCCAAAAGCATGACCCAGGGCCTGGAGATGTTCGGCGACCTCCGCGACCAGATGCAGGAGCAGATGTTTCACGCGATCTTCGGCTCGCCGCTGGTGCAGACCCTTTACGGGATTTCGGCCAGCGCTGGTCCGCCTCGGCCGAAGCCGGGATACTCCCCGTGGGCCCAAAAAGCGCTCGAGGCCGAGGTCGTCCGGCTCAAGGAGCGGTTGACCGAAGGCGGCCCGCTCGAAGCGGCCGCCCGCGCCCTCATCTATATCGCCAAGGGCGCGCACCGGGTGGATGCGCGCTCCTTCGAGGTTCTGCAGCGGCTGCTGTCGGCGCAGCCCGACATCACGCTCGCGCATTTCAAAGGCGTTGCGCGCGAGCAGTGGGCCATTCTGGCCATTGACGAGGGCGCGGCGGTTGCTGCCCTGCCCCAACTCGCTCCGCAAACTGACGCCGAGCGGCGCGCCCTTGTGGACATGATCAAGGAAATCGTGACGGCCGCGGGAGCCCCCAGCGACGACGTTAAGGGTCGGATGGCGGAAATCGTGCGGCTGCTGGACGCAGGGCCGGCCAAAGCCAAGCCCAAGAAAGCAGAGGCGCAACCCAAATAGGGTTGGGTACCGCCGGGATCACGAGAAAGCTCCCCCCTGGTCGGCCCCGCAGGCGGATGGTCCGGATGGGTGAATCCGTGGGCACTTCGAGGGCCTCTTTTGGATCTGTGGTGCCGACCAGGCTGATCCACCCGCATGCCCCGGCTTCGGGGTCTACTGCGGTGAAAAAGCACTACTATGCGGTCTCGTGAAAGTCCGATATCGGCGTTACGCTTCATCTCTCGCCATAGCGGCGTACGCTGCGTACGCATCATTCCTTGAGATTCGCAAGCCTTGATCTCGAACGTTTTACGAAACCGCCTAAAAGATGACTTTTTTGAGTTCATCAATATTGAATTTTTCTGCGGAGGAAAAAACCATGGCCAACAGCCTCTACATCGCCGCGACGGGGCCTGGGAGCGGGAAGATCACGCTGGTGCTTGGCGTGATGGAAACCCTTTCCCGGAGCATCGGCAATATCGGTTTCTTCCGGCCCGTGATCAAAGCCGTCGAACCGCGCGACAACGACATTCAGCTGGTCCTGAACCGCTACAATCCCAGGTTGTCCTATGCCGACACCTACGGCTGCACCCATGCGGAGGCGCGCGAGATGATCGCCAAGGGCCAATCCAATGAACTCCTAAACGAGATCCTCACCCGATTCAAGCGCTTGGAAAGTCAATGCGACTTCGTGCTGTGCGAAGGGACCGACTACACCGGGGTTTCATCGGCCCTCGAGTTCGACTTCAACGCCGATGTGGCCAGCAACCTGGGCTGCCCCGTGATGATCGTCGGTAACGGAAGCGGAAAGGAGCCCGACCTCCTGTTGGATGCCGTACGCGTGGCGTGCAAGGCCCTGGAAGCGCGCCATTGCACCGTCGCGGCGGCCTTCGTCAACCGGATCGCCCCCGAGCAAATGGAGGCCGCCGCGGCCGTTTTTGCGGCGAACACAGCCGGCGGTGCGAAGGTTCATCTCCTGCCGAACGATGCGAGCCTCGAAAGGCCCACCGTAGGGGATATCGCGGCCGGGCTGGAAGCGCAGCTCTTAAGCGGCGGGCCGGAAGCGTTGAACCGGGACGTGCTGGACTGCACGGTGGCGGCCATGCAACTGCCGCACTTCCTCGACCACATCACCGAAGGCGCGCTGGTGATCACCCCCGGCGATCGTGCCGACATCCAACTCGGCAGCGTGGCGACGACCTTTTCCAGGGGTTTTCCATCCCTCTCCGGAATCCTGCTGACCGGCGGCATCGAGGTGCCGCCCCAGATCGTCAGACTGATCGAAGGGCTGCCCGGGCTTTGCCTGCCTGTCATGCGCGTGGCCGACGACACCTTCGCCGCCGCCGTCAAGATCCACCAAGTGTCTGCGACCATCGCGCCCGACAACGAACGCAAAATCGCCCGGGCGCTGGGCCTTTTTGAAAGCCACATCGACGGGAAGGCGTTTACGGAACAGGTCGCCGCGTTCCAATCCGACAAGGTGACGCCGATCATGTTTCAATACCGGCTGATCGAAAAGGCCAAGACCCAGCCGAAGCACATCGTTCTGGCCGAAGGTGCGGAAGATCGCATTTTACGGGCGTCGGACATCCTGTTGCGGCGCAAGGTCTGCGACCTCACCCTCCTGGGTGACGAAGCCGAGATTACGCGCAAAACAGCTGCCCTGGGGGTGGATATCACCGGCGCCCGGGTGGTCGACCCCATCCATTCAGAATGGCTTGACGATTTCATCCAGACGTTTTTCGACCTGCGCAAGGCCAAAGGCGTCACGATCGAGATGGCCCGTGACGCGGTGCTCGACCCCAGCTGCTTCGGCACCATGATGGTGCACAAGGGGTACGTCGACGGGATGGTGTCCGGGGCGGTTCACTCCACCGCCAACACCATTCGCCCCAGCCTCCAGATCATCAAGACCAAACCGGACTGTGCCATCGTTTCCAGCGTCTTTCTGATGTGCCTGGCCGACCGGGTGCTGGTCTACGGCGACTGCGCCGTCAATCCCGACCCCGATGCGGCGCAACTGGCGGACATCGCCGTGAGCTCGGCCGAGACGGCGCGCCATTTCGGGATCGAACCCCTCGTGGCGATGTGCTCCTATTCGAGCGGAATTTCCGGCAAAGGCAAGGACGTGGACAAGGTTCGGCAGGCCACGGAGATCGTTCGCAAGACCCGGCCCGACCTGAAGATCGAAGGCCCCATCCAATACGACGCGGCGGTGGACGCCGGGGTGGCCAAAACCAAGATGCCCGGCAGTGAAGTCGCCGGCCGGGCCACCGTTTTCATCTTTCCCGACCTGGACACCGGTAACAACCTCTACAAGGCCGTACAGCGCTCGTCGGGGGCGGTGGCCATCGGGCCGATTCTGCAGGGGCTCAAAAAGCCGGTCAACGATTTGAGCCGCGGCTGCATGATCACCGACATCGTCAACACGGTGGCCGTCACCGCCATCATGGCGCAGACCGTATAGATCAAGGGGGCCTCATGAAAATTCTCGTTCTCAACTGCGGCAGCTCGTCCATCAAATACAAGCTCTTCGACGTGGACCACGGCCGGGTGATGGCCTCGGGGCTGGCGGAAAAAATCGGTGAGCCCGGAAGCGTCCTCAACCACCGCTGCTCCGCGACCGACGGGGAGGAAAAAAAGGTCGTCCTCGAGGGCCACATCGCCGATCACCACCAAGGGCTGCAGCAGGTCGTGGACCTCCTGCTGGACCCCCAGAAAGGGGTTGTCGGCGACCGGTCGGAAATTACGGCCATCGGCCACCGGGTGGTGCACGGAGGCGACCGCTTTCACGCCCCAACCCTGGTCGATGACGACGTCATCGCCGACATCGAGGCCTGCATCCCCCTGGCGCCGCTGCACAACCCGGCCAACCTGATGGGCATTCAGGTGGCCCGCAAGCTTTTTCCCGGCGCCCCCCAGGTCGTCGTTTTTGACACGGCTTTTCACCAAACCCTCCCCCCCGAAGCGTACCTCTACGCCCTGCCGCTCGCGCTCTGCGACCGATACAAAATTCGGCGCTACGGGTTCCATGGCACTTCGCATGCCTTCGTGGCGGAAGAGGCCGCCGCCTTCCTCGAGCGGCCGTTGGCCGAGCTCAACCTGATCACACTGCATCTGGGAAACGGGGCCAGCATGGCGGCCGTCGCGGGCGGCCGCAGCATCGACACCACCATGGGCCTCACGCCCCTGGCAGGGCTGGTGATGGGCACCCGCAGCGGGGATGTGGACCCCTCGGTCCTCGTCTTCCTGGCCCAACACGAGAAGATGTCGGCTGAAGCCCTGGACGCGCTCTTGAACCACAAGAGCGGGCTCCAGGGATTGTGCGGCGTCAACGACATGCGGGAGGTGATCGACAAAATCGAAGCGGGTGACCGCAGGGCGGAGACGGCCCTGGCGGTTTTCGCCTACCGCATCAAGCAGTATATCGGGGCCTACACGGCCTGTCTGGGCCGCGTCGACGCCCTGGTGTTTACCGCGGGCATCGGCGAAAACGCCCCGCTGGTGCGGGAGCGCGCCTGTCAGGGGCTGGAAGGCTTGGGCATCAGAATCGACAGCCGGCGCAACACCCGACGTGCGGAAGGCGTGCAGGAAATCAGCACGGCCGACAGCCGCGTGAAGGTTCTCGTGATTCCGACCAACGAGGAGCTGCGAATCGCCCAGGAGACCAAGAAAGCCGTCGGAAAGTCGGCCGGGTGAGAGGTTTCGACTTCCACAGCAGGAGGATCGCTTCACATGACAGACCAAACGCATAACGGACGGCAGCCGCAGGGCCTAATGGTGCTGCGGACGGTGGCCATGCCTAAGGATACCAACTCCAACGGCGATATCTTCGGCGGCTGGATCCTGGCCCAGATGGATCTGGCCGGGGGCCTGATGGCCAAACAAATCGCCGGCAGCCGCACGGTCACTGTCACCATCGACAAAATGGTGTTCAAGCGGCCGGTGCATGTGGGGGATGCCATTGGGATCTATGCCGAGCTGCTGCGCGTCGGCAACTCGTCGATGGACTTGCAGCTCGAGGTTTGGGCCAAGGCCCTGTCGGAGGATTATGTGGCCGAACGTCACCTGGTCACGGAAGGTCTTTTCCGCTACGTCGCCATCGACGAACACCATCGGCCGCGGCGGATTCCCGACAATCCGCCGTTTTTTACCAGATCGGGCGACTCCTTTTAGCGGCGCATGGATGATCGACCGGGGAACTAGGATTTCGGGATGATTATCAAGCTGGTCCGTCACGGCGAATCCCAGGCCAACGTCGACGATCCCATGGCGTCGGCGGCGGCCGACCACCTTGTGCCGCTGACGCCCCGCGGCGTCGCGCAGGCCAGGGAGGCAGGACGCACCCTGGGCGGATCCTATTTGAAGGCCTCTTTGATCTACACTTCCCCGTTCCGGCGGGCGCGGCAGACCATGGCGGCCATCCTGGAGGGCGCCGACCTCAGCCCGGATCAGGTCAGCGTTTGGGAGGACCCCCGCCTCCGCGAGGTCGATCACGGCTATTTCGACGTTGCCGGCCAGCACGACCTAGTGGAGAAGTACGGCCACTTTTACTACCGTTACAGGGGAGGCGAAAGTGCGGCCGATTGCTATGACAGGGTTTCAGGATTTCTCGACACCTTTGTGCGGACCATCAAAAGCCGTCGATCCAAGCAAGCGCTGCTTGTCACCCATGGGTTGGCTTTGCGCGTATTCGTGATGCGCTTTCTGCATTTGACCGTGGAACAGTTCGACAAGATCGCCAACCCTCACAACGCCGACATCATTACCCTGGCCCATCGGGAAACCATAACGGCGCCCCAGTTTGTTTCCGGAGTCTGGGGCGTCGAAGGGCTGCGCCGATATCCGGAAACCTAGCACCGGGGATTGCAGCATAGCCGGGCTCTGTTTCGGAGGAGGGGCGGATGCTGCCATTTGCATCCTGGATCGTTGCGATCTGCCCGATTCGGACTCAAGAACGGTATGACACGATGCGCGAGGACAACAGGCAGGCTATAATTTTGGGAAGCGACCCCGCGTTGAGCGCAGCGGCGCGGAGCTAACAGGTTGTTGAAAAAGTGAATTTCGGCAAAAATTTGGCCCGGTAAATATTTTCGGTTTGATGCCCTCAGACCCATTTCCAGGAGTTCTTTAACAACCTGCCAGGTCTCACCCCGGATCAAAATGCCCTCTCGGTGCGATAAAGAAGTGCGTTTGCGCGGATCTCCTGCTGTTGGATAGCAATCCGCTCGAGGACCTCACGGCGGTGACCATTATGGAACTATCATCGATTCTGATCAGTTTGGTGTTCATGCTCGGGGCTACGGCCGTATGTGTCATCCTGGTTAAGCGCCTCGGTTTCGGTTCCGTGCTGAGCTTTATCATTGCCGGGATCATTATCGGGCCGCACACACCGGGACCCGTCGCCAGCATCCATTGTCACGGAATTCGGCGACAGCAACGTGATGTTCGAGGTGCGCTTCTGGATCGAAAATCCCCGGAAGGGCATCGGCCGAGTCAGAAGCCGGGTTCTGCTGGCGATTTTAGGACACCTTTCACGAAAACGACATCAAATTGGCCTTTCCCCAGCGAGACATGCACATTCGATAGTCTTCCCAATGCGCTATCGGCGTGAGAATGGCGTCCACCGGCAAAAAGCGCATAGAAACCTGGGCGTTCTATGGCCGCACCGACATGTAAAGACCCCATCCAGCGCTTGGAAGGAACCCATGTCTGCTGAACATTCCAAATCGGATGGTTTCGGTTTGCAGCTGCTGCAGGGCGTGTTGCCGATCCCTACCGCCGATCTGGCGGGCACAGCGGCGGCCGGTGCCAGCGACTACATGGCGCTCTGGCGGCCTTGCTCGCTCTTATGGCGGCGGGCTTTCTTCTGCTCACACGCCTCGTCGGTCTGTGGTTAATAGCGGTTTTCCTGTTTAAAACCACACCCAGAAAAAGGAGAAGCATATCATGAAAAATTTTGTTATTTTTTCACTGCTGTCGGTCTTTGTTTTCGTTCCGGGCATTTGCGAGGCGACCGATGAAACGGATTTCGAAGTGAAAACCACCGCAGATTTAATCGATCTGTGCACGACATCTCCCGAAGAGCCCCTGTTTGCGCAAGCCGTCAATTTCTGCCACGGCTACCTGGTGGGCGCCTACCACTATTACCAGTCGATTTCGGCCTGGACACAGGGGCTGGAGCTGGTATGCTTGCCTGATACGAAGCCAACCCGCAACGAGGTCATCGGCATGTTTATCGCTTGGGCCAAGGATCACCCGCAGTACTGGAACGAGCCGGCGGTCGAAACCGAATTCCGCTTTTTGATGGAGAAGTGGCCCTGCAAACCCTAAGCCCCTATATAATCCGAGATTGTAAAAGGAGTGCCTCATGAAACGATTGCCTATCGTCGCAATACTGGTCCTCTGCCTGGCCTTCTGGGGTTGTGCTGGCATGACGGATACCGAACAGCGCACCCTGAGCGGCGGCGCCATGGGCACTGCCGCGGGGGCCGTGGTCGGCGCCATTTCGGGCCACACCCTGTGGGGTGCGGCCATCGGCGCGGCTGCCGGTTCGGCCGGCGGATTTCTCCTCGGTAAACACCAGGAAGCCACGAAAAACGCCTACCAGCAAGGCTTCGAAGCCGGAAAGAAGCAATCCCAGTAGTCAGGAAGATTTCGAGTGAACGGAAATATCAGTAGAGACGCGCGATGAACTCCGCAGCCGATTCAACTCAAAACCAGACGGAAGGAAGCCGAGGCCTCTGGACGGTCAAGGACGAAGGGGAAGGCACGCTGCGAGTATATCTCGAGGGCAATTGGGAACTGGATCACGCACTGCCGAAACCCGAAGACATCCTGAACTCGGATGTGGCCGAAGGCGGGCTGCGTACAGTCCGGTTCGACAGCAGCGCATTGACCGGATGGGCCACCGGTCTTCTGGTCTTTTTGCAGGACCTCGCCCGCATCGCTGCCGAACGTCGCGTTGAAATCGACCGCGCCGGCCTGCCCGAGGGTGTAGGCAAGTTGCTGGACCTCGCCGCGGCCGTGCCCGAACGTAAAGGCGCCCGGCGTTCGGTCGCGCGCGAACCGGTCCTGACCCGCATCGGGGCCGCCGCCCTGGCGTGGTCTGAAGGCACTTCGGCGATGTTCACGTTCATCGGCGAGTGCTCCGTCGCGCTGGTAAAGCTGGTCAGGGGCCGGGCGCGGTTGCAGCGCTCGGATCTCTTGGTCTTTATCGAGGACTGCGGCGTCAGCGCACTGCCCATCGTCACCCTGCTCAGCATGCTTTTCGGGTTGATCCTGGCCTTCATCGGCGCGGTGCAGCTGATGATGTTCGGCGCCCAGATCTACGTGGCGGACCTAGTGGGCATCGCGGTTGTGCGCGTGATGGGGGCGGTCATGTGCGGCATCATCATGGCCGGGCGCACGGGGGCAGCGTTCGCCGCCCAGCTGGGCACCATGCAGGTCAACCAGGAAATCGATGCCTTGAAAACGCTCGGCATCTCACCGATCGAGTTTTTGGTCCTGCCGCGCATGCTGGCCCTGTGTTTGATGATGCCGCTCCTTTGCCTGTATGCTGATTTGATGGGCATTGTTGGGGGTCTGATCGTCGCAGTGTCGATGCTGGATATCAACATGGTGCAGTATCTGAACCAGACGCTGCACGCTCTCAAGATGAGCCATTTTTTGGTCGGATTGGTCCACGCGTCGGTTTTCGGGGTTCTGATCGCGCTTTTCGGGTGTCTCAAAGGAATGCAGTGCGGCCGAAGCGCCTCGGCCGTAGGCGAGGCCACCACCTCGGCGGTGGTGGCCTGCATCGTGGCGATCGTGGTGTCCACGGCGCTGATCACGTTCATCTGCAAAGTGCTCAAGGTGTGAACATGCCGGCTGCAGACGACACGAAAAAGACGCCCTGCGGTCCCCATATTTCCGTCGAGGATCTGACCATGGCCTACGGCAGCTTCGTGGTTCAGAGCGACCTGACCTTTGCGATCAATCGGGGTGACATCTTCATCATCATGGGCGACAGCGGCTGTGGGAAAAGCACACTGCTCAACCACATGGTCGGCTTGATCGAGCCGACGAAGGGCAAGGTGTTCTACGACGGCAGAAGCTTCTGGGACGCACCGCCGTCCGACCGCGACCGGCTTCTGCGCCGCTTCGGCGTACTCTACCAGAGCGGCGCCCTGTGGAGTTCCATGACGCTGGTCGAGAACATCGCGCTGCCCCTGCGGGAATACACCCGATTGAAGAGTGCCGAGATCCGTGAAGTGGCGTCTTTCAAACTTGCGCTTGTGGGGTTGACGGGCTTCGAGGATTACTATCCCTCCGAGATCAGCGGCGGGATGTGCAAACGGGCCGGCCTGGCGCGGGCGATGGCGCTCGATCCCGACATCTTGTTTTTCGATGAACCCTCGGCCGGGCTGGACCCGATCAGCGCCCGGCTGCTGGATGATCTGATCCTGGAGCTGCGCGCCGGGTTGGGCACTACTTTCGTGGTGGTCACGCACGAGCTGGCGAGCATTTTTGCCATCGGCAACAATTCGGTGTTCCTGGATGCGGAGCGCAAAACCGCGATCGCAAGCGGCGATCCCAAGCAGATGCTCAAGGAGTGCCGCGACCCCAAGGTCCGCCGCTTTCTCACCCGGGGGGCCGGCGAGCCCGAAAGAGACAGGATGACAGATGAGCAAACAGGCCAATAAGACCTTGATCGGTATCTTCGTGGTGGCCGCCGTGGCGCTTGGGGTTGCTGCCGTTCTGATCCTGGGCTCCGGCGCGCTGTTTAGCAAAAAGAATCAGTGGGTCGCTTTCTTTGAAGGATCGGTACAGGGCTTGAGGGTGGGCGCCCCCGTGTCATTTAGGGGGGTGCCCATCGGACAGGTGACCGCCATCCGAGTGGTCTACAATCGCCGGGACCTCAGCTTCTGGATTCCGGTGATCTTCGAAATCGATCAGGGCAGCATAATGGCCTTGGGCGCTTTCAGTCAAGAGATGACGGAGAACCAAAAGTCCGAGAGCTTCATCGAAGCGGGCCTGAAGGCACAGCTCGACATGCAGAGCCTGGTCACGGGCCAGCTCTTCATCAACCTCGGTTTTTTTCCCGATAAACCGACGCGGCTCATCAAGGCGGAGATTCCCGAAATCGATCTTCCCCACCCGGAAATTCCCACCATCAAGACCCCGCTTCAGGAAATCTCCGAGACCCTGCAGGACATTCAGCCCCAAGAATTGTTAAACAACATCAAGGCGACCCTGGAGGGCATCGACCGTCTGGTCAACTCGCCCCAGATCCAGGAAGGCACCGCGGAATTGGGAGAGACGGTCAAGGACATCCGATCGATGGTGCGCGAAGCCCGGGACCAGATAAACACTTTAGGGAAAAGCGCGGACGGCGCGTTGTCCGATGCCCGCGGGCTGATCGCACGGATGGATCAGACGGCCCAAAAAACAAGCCGCCTGATGGACGATCTCTCCGATAAGGTGGCTCCCATCGCCGAAACCTTCACGGCCGTGCTCGAAACCGCCCAAGCCTCCCTCGATCAGGCCCAGCAGACCTTGCGCACGATCCAAGTGGCGGTGGCGCAAACCGACCCGCTCAAGTACCAGCTCGGCGAGGCCCTCACCGACATGAGCGCCGCCGCCCGCTCCATCCGGGTTTTGGCCGATTACATCGAACGCAATCCCGCCGCGTTTTTAAGAGGCAAGCAGGGCAACGGAGGCCGATGATGCGCACGATCAGAATAAGCTGGATTATCCTTCTGCTGGCGAGCGGCATGCTGCCGGCGGCATGCCTGCTTGGAGGGGGCGGCGGCTCCGCCCCCACCCGGTTCTACAAGCTTGACTCATTGCGGGAAATTGAACCCGGACGGAAAGCGGAGGTTTCCCTGCCGGAGGTTTCGGTTGCGGTCGGCCCCATCGGCCTGGCGCCATATTTGGACCGCCCGCAGATCGTGACCCTCAACGCGGAAAATGAGCTCCGCGTCAACGAGTTCGATCGCTGGGGGGAGTCGCTGAAAAGCGGCATCACCAGGGTTGTCGCCGACAACCTGGCGCTGCTGCTCGACACGACCCGCGTGGCGGCCGCCGCCGCGCAGGCCTTTCCCAAGGCCGATTTTCAAGTGGCCATTGACATCTCGCGCTTTGACGGCGCCCCAGGCGGAAAGACTGTTCTGCAGGCACGCTGGCGGATCATCAGCGGCGGGGACAACCTGCGAATGAGCCGCGCAGCGGCTCTGGAGGAAAGCATTCCGGGAAGCGATTTTTCCGGCCTGGTGAAAGCCCATAGCCTCCTTCTGGCGAGGCTCAGCCGCGAGATCGCCGAGGGGGTCGCCGCCCTATCACGGGGCTAGCCGCTTAAAGCGTGCGGCGCCACTTTGAAGAACTCAACTCAATTCCTTCGTTTAGCATCTGCCAGTTTTTTCAGGGCACTGTAACATCGCTTTCGTGAATGAATCGAAATCCGAATAGCGCAAGCCCCCTCCTTAGGCAATCGAAAGAAGGTCGCATCAAAGCAGTTTGCTGGTTCTGCCTTGAATGTGTCCGAACCGGAGATGGCAGCTCAGGCGAGCGCTGACGAGCTCTCAGGGGCATTTGTGAAGCACTTTTCGAGAGGCTTGGAATTGACTGCAGAGTAAAGATTGAGGC
>JBAPYE010000120.1:0-1877 GCA_049284575.1 Desulfobacterales bacterium | reverse complement strand
GATAAGGACCTCTTCCCACACGGTCCCCTCCATCAGGAGAAAACCATGACCATATAGGACAGAATCAGCACGAGGCACGATGTCAGGGCGTAGGGCACTGGGTAGGCCACCGCGCAAATGGCGCTCTGGCTGATATCCTGAACACCGTTCAGCGTCGGTGTACTGTTGCGACCACCGGCACAGCCTCCGGCCAGGATGATCGGGTTCATCTTGCGGACATAGAGACCGTAGAGCCAGGCCAGGAAAGGCGGAACGAGGGCACCGATCAATCCCAGCAGGGCAATCCAGATGACCACGGTTCCCTGGAACGAGGCCATGATCTTCGGACCGACGCCGGCCGCCAGCACGGCAACGAACATGCTCAGACCAATGTCATTGAGGAACGCGCGCGCGCCTTCGCTGGTGGGCCCGCCGAAGTCCGGGTTGCGGGTGCGCAGCCAGGAGACGAAGATGCCCATCAGCATGCAGCCGGCTGAGGTTCCCAGCGCGAAGGGGATGCCGCCGATCTTCACGCTGGCATGGCCGATGATAAATCCAACCAGCAGCGCCACCGCCATGAAGGCCACCTCGGTATAGGCACTTTCCACGTGCGGCACGCTCTTGAGCGCCTTGGCGGCCTGATCCACGCACCAGGCTGGCCCGGCCAGGCGCAGCACGTCGCCTTTCTCCACCACCGTCTTCGGGTGATGAGGGATTGCCACACCAGTGCGGAACATCGATTTGAGATAAACGCCGAAACCGATCTCCTTGCCAAGCTCCTCGAGCGTCTTGCCGGCATACTCGGTCTTGCCCATGTGGATGTCAGCCACCTCGATGTCGATCATCCGGGCCCGCGGCTCGTCAATTTCGGTGCCGACGACCTCGGTCCCCTTGCTGAGTAGGGCGCCATAGCGCCCCATTATGCCGATGACATCGCCCATCTGAAGGGTGGGGTTGTCGTGGGCGTCAATCACCTGGTCGCCCCGCACCACCTTGAGTATGAAGGCATGGGGATACTTGTGGAACAGGTTCTGGACCGACTGACCGACCAATTCCTCGTGCTCCACATTGTAGGAGCGGATCTGTTCACCGGTAAATCCCAGGAGCGATGCGCCGGCCGTGCCCGGCAGGGCGCCGCCGTCCTCACCACTTTTAAAGGAGGCTTCAGCCTCCTTTGCCGATTTCACCGGGTCGAAACCGAACATTGAGGGTAAATATTTGACAAACAAGATGGTGAAAACCGACGATAGCACGTAACTGATGGCGTAACCCGCGGCCATGTTGGCGCCGACCATGTCCGCGGTCATACCGGCAGGCATCTTGAAAGCCCCGCTGCTGACCGCCGAGCCGGCGACGCCCATCACTGCCGTGACGGTATAGCTTCCCGAAATGATCCCCGCCGCATAGCCCGGTGCGAGGCCAAACAGCTTCGCGCCGAAGAACACAAGCAGGACATTCGAAAAGCAGACGATCAGGCCGAGCATAACGAAATCGAATCCGCCGCGTGCCAAGCCGGAGAAGAACTGCGGCCCGACCCGCATACCAAGGGCGTACATGAACATCATCAGAAACATGTCCTCCACCAGACCCGGGATCTCGTAGGTGATCCCGAAGACCGCGCTGGAGGTCAGGGCGATGGCGATGCCCACCACCAGGGTTCCGGCCGTTGTGCCTAAACTAATACTGGCGACCTTGACGCGACCGAGCGGGTACCCTATCGCTATGGCCAGGAACAAATAGGCAAAGGGATTCTTGGCCAGATAGTTGAGGAGAAAACCGAAGATGCCGTGCGGTTCCTTCGCGGGCGGGGCCGCCGTGCCGGCGGCACTCGCGCTTCCAGCGTCTTTCTGGGCCGCGGCCGCCTGGCTGTCCTTGGCCGCCAGCAAGGTGTCGACATC
>JBAPYE010000119.1:0-2169 GCA_049284575.1 Desulfobacterales bacterium | reverse complement strand
TGGCCCGGCCGGCCGCGGCGGCGCCGGCATCACCGCCGGTGCTGACCAAATCCGATCTTCAGGTGATCATCGACCACAGCCGGTTCATCAACCTGACCGAGTCCGCTTTTGCCCTTGAAATGGATGGCCGGCACTTCACGGTCGAAACCAGCCTCAACCCCCAGCTGCAGTCCCTCCTGCTCAAGCGCATGGATCGCAAGCACTGCCGCTACATTGCCGTCGTGGCCATGGAGCCTGCCAGCGGCAGGCTGCTGGCCATGGCCGGCTTCGACAAGGACAACCCCGCAAGCGCCAACCCCTGCATCGAAACCCGCTTTCCAGCCGCCAGTATTTTCAAGATCGTAACCGCCGCGGCCGCCGTCGAAAAGCTGGGCTTCCGCCCGGGGTCCTCCCTGAGCTTCAACGGCGGCAAGTACACCCTCTACAAATCGCAGCTCAACGACCAGCAAAACCGCTATACCCGCTACATCAGCTTCAAAGACTCCTTTGCCCAGTCGGTCAACCCGGTCTTCGGCAAGCTCGGCGCGCGCACCCTGGGCAAAGACGCCCTCCAGCAGTATGCCGAGGCCTTCGGCTTCAACCGTCCGATCGATTTCGAAATCCCCCTGGCTCCCAGCACGGTCTTTCTTTCCGATGAACCCTACCAATGGGCGGAGATTGCCAGCGGATTCAATCGCCAGACGATCATCTCGCCGTTGCACGGGGCCATCCTCGCGGCGACGATTTTAAACGGCGGGCAGATGGTGGCGCCCACGATTGTGGATCAGATCACCGATGCACACGGCCGGCCCCTCTACCGCCAGCACCGCCAACCGTTGGACCGGGCCATCTCCCCCTCGGCCTCCAAGATCGTCAACACCCTCATGGCAGCCACCGTTCACGCCGGCACCTCGCGCAAGGCCTTCAAAGGCCACGGGCGCGACCGGGTGCTCTCCAGGCTCAATATCGGCGGTAAAACGGGCAGCATCAGCAACCGTAGCAATGAGTTGCGCTACGACTGGTTTGTCGGGTTCGCCGAAGAGAAAAACGGCTCCGAGAAAATCGCCATCTCGGTGGTGGTGGCCCACGAAAAATATATCGGCACCCGCGCCGGCCAGTATGCGCGGTTGGTGATCGAACGCTTTTTCGGGGATTATTTCACCCAGGCCGCCGCCGGCCCCAAGGCCAGCAGCTGAGGCCCCCGCCTTTTTCCGAGGCCCTCAGACCGCCAGGTAGCGTTCCTGGATGGTGCGGTCGCGCTTGAGCTCGGCGGCCTTGCCGTGGTGCTTGATGCGCCCGTCGTCGATGACGTAGCCGCGGTCGGCGATGTCGAGGGCGAAGTGGGTGTTTTGCTCGGCCAGCAAGATGGCGAGGTCTTTTTTCAGGGCGAGGATGATGTCGCTTAAAATTTCGACAATCACCGGGGCCAAGCCCTCACAGGGTTCATCGAGCAGCAGCAGGTGCGGGTTGCCGGCCAGGGCCCGCGCTACGGCCAGCATCTGCTGCTCGCCGCCGCTGAGCTCGCCGCCCTTGCGGTCGCGCAGTTTGACCAGCAGGGGAAAGACTTCAAAGAGCCGCTCCAGTGGCCAGGGCGGCTGTCCGCGGCGCGCGGGCAGCAGGGCCACTTCCAGGTTTTCCGCTACGCTCAGCGCGGAAAAAATGCGGCGATCCTCGGGCACATATCCGATGCCGCGGCGGATGTTGGCGTAGACCGGCTCACCGCTGATGACCGTGCCGTCCAGGCGCACCGTACCGCGGGTGGGGGGATTGAAACCGGCGATGCTGCGGATGGTGGTGGTCTTACCGGCGCCGTTGCGGCCCAAGAGGCAGACGATCTCACCGCGGGCGACCGTCAGGCTCAATCCCTGGATGATGTAGCTGCCGTCGCGGTAAACGTGAATGTCGTCGACTTCAAGCATCGAGGCTGCCTCCCAGGTAGGCCCGTTTGACCTGCGGGTCGTTGCGAATCTTTTCCGGCGGACCCCATGCCAGCAGCTGACCCTGGTGAAGAACGACGATCTGGGAGGCCACCGCGAAGACGACCTTCATGTCGTGTTCGGTCAGGCAGAAGGTGGTGCCCGAGGTGTCCGCCAGGGTTTTGATCAGGCGGATCATGCGATCGGTTTCCTCGGGATTCATGCCGGCGGTGGGCTCGTCCAGCAGCACCAGTTTGGGCTCGCGCGCCAGGAC
>JBAPYE010000118.1:0-4979 GCA_049284575.1 Desulfobacterales bacterium | reverse complement strand
AGGCACATTCGCCGGCGCATATCGGGATATGTGCCGGTGGATGTAACGCCGGTGACGGGCCAAAAGACAAGCAAGATGTGCAATTATTTCTCGCCGAGGCCCTCAGGCCAATTCCCGGACGGCTTCGCCCATCAGGCGGGCGATGGGCAGCCGGCGGGGGCATCGGGCCTCGGCGAGGGTGTAGTCCTGCCGTGTCAGCTGCTGCCGGATGGCATCGGGCAGGGCGGCGAATCGGCGCCGGGCGTCTTGCCGGTCCCCGTAGCTTCGGGCATACATGAGATAACGCATGACGTCGCCCACGGGAAGCTTGCCGGCGACGGCATTCTCGCAGATCTGCGAGCAGCCGGCGCAATAGTGCGAGAATGTCTCACGGGCATAGCGCTCCAGATGCTGCCGCTCGTTTTCCGTGAGTGTGGTGCGGTCCACGGCGGCGGCGATATTGGCCATGAGGATCGAGAGGGTCGGCATCTGCGAGCAGATGGCCGAAATCTCGAGATTTTCCCATACCGCCTTAAGCTTGGCCTGCTTGTCGCTAAACCCTTTCTGCAGGAAGCGCCCAGCCAGTTCCAGCTCCTGGGACGAGGCGGTGCTCACGGCGCCGCCGCCCTGGGTTTTCATGGCGGTCAGCCCGATGCCGGCATCCACGCAGGCCGCCACCGCCTGCTTCATTTTCTCCTCGTGCATGAGTCTGAAATTGTAGGTCGTCATGATGCCGTCGATCCAGTCCAGCCGGGCGGCGTCCAGCAGGCAGCGCGCCATGTTGGAATGGGTGGAAAAACCGAAGAGCCGGATCTTGCCTGCCGCCTTCTGCTCGGCTGCCCACGATCGCATGCCGCTGTCCATTTCGGCGGCGCTGCTGACCGCGTGGACGAAGAAAAGATCGATGTGATCGGTGTTCATCCGCTGCAGGGAGGTGGCCAGGTCCTTGCTCATGCCCCGGCCATTGCGGGCGGTGGATTTGGTGACCAGGAAGATCTTCTGGCGATCTTCGGGGTAGCGCTTGAAAAACTGGCCGATGCCCTCTTCGCTGCGCCCGCCGCTGTAAACATGGGCGGTGTCCCAGTAGGTAACCCCCCAACGGATGGCCTGCTTGAGCAAGGTCTGGTTGGAGGGAATGTCGAACATGCCCCCCAGGGATAAAATGGGGACCTGGATGCCGGACCTGCCGAAGGGCCGTGTGGGGACACCGGTATTCTCCGCTGCCTGGAGCGGTGTGGCGGCCTGTGCCCGGCTGCGCCCCGCAAGAGGTGCCAGCACGGAGCCCACCCCGGCGACACCGGCGGCTTTGATAAAGGACCGACGGGATATGGATTTATCTTTTTTTTGCATGGTTCACCTCGTTTTTTTGGGGGCAGCCCCTTGTGCCTGCCCCGGTTTCTGAAAAACACGTCCCCTACCCTGCCCCGCTCCCCTTCACGTAAGCGCGCTGTTGATGACGCGATCCCGATAGCACCCCGTTCAACACCGGGCCGGCGGTGCCGGCTTCGGGCATCCGGGCTTACAGCAACAAACGATGGCGCCGCTGCCGGGTTTCGTTTTCCGCGGATACCCGGATGGCGCGGAGCCCCTTGACCGGGCATTCGTGTTCGCAGACCCCGCAGCCGATGCACTGGGCCGGGTCCACATAGGGCAGCTGCAACCGCACCAACAGCGTGAGCCGGTCTCCCGCAGCGGCCGTCTCAGCCAACGGGGTGTCCGCCAGGGTGATGCCGCCGGGGCCGATGGCAACGATTCTGGCCGGGGGCATGCCGTTTTCATCAATGGTAACAAAATAGTCCCCGGTTGCAAACCGTTCGGAAGGCAGGGCCGGGCCTTCGACCAGCAGCCGGTCGCCCGCCATCCCCTGAAAGACCAGCGCGCCGCCCAGGCGAACGGGCTGGTAGACCTCGCGGGTGAAGATCGCCTTGGGGCTGACCGGGCAGTTTTCCTGGCAGACGATGCAGGGGCGGTCCATGGCCCATGGCAGGCAGCGGCCCCGGTCGACAAAGGCCGTGCCGATGCGGAGGGGGCCTCGGGATGCGAAATCGCCCCGGCCCAATCGCTCGTCCAGCGAAATCGGGCGGATGGCGGCGGTGGGGCACAGGTTACCGCAGGCAATGCAGCCCTGCTGACAGCCGCTGGTGCCCATGCGGAAGTTGAGCATCGGGGTCCAGATGCCTTCAAGGCCGGCCTGGATCCCGGCCGGGTGGATGACGTTGGTGGGACAGATGCGCATGCACTGGCCGCACTTGATGCAGCGCTGCAGAAAGGCCGTCTCGGGCAGGGCCCCCGGGGGGCGGATCACGGCCGGGTTCCAGGCGTCGCCGGTCATGCCGGCCAGCCGCGCCAAGGGGACGGCCGCCACCCCCGAAGCGAGGGTCACCATGAATTCCCGCTTGGTGATGTCCGGCACGGCAACCTCTCCGGCGGCCGATGGGCTGCGCTGATACCCCATCACGTCGTGCCGGCAGTGCGCCAGGCAGTTCATGCACATCACGCATTCGGCGGTGCGGATGACCGAGGCGGGTTCGCAGCCCCCTTCGCAATACCGGTCGCAGGCGCCGCAGGCGGTGCAGCCCTCGGCTTTCTGCCCCACCCGCCAGAGGGCGTTTTTGCCCAGCAGACCGAACAGCGCCCCCAGCGGGCAGACAAACCGGCAGTAGAAACGCGGGATGCGCAAGTTGAGCAAAACCGCCGCCCAGAAGATGGCGCCGATGGCAAAGACGCCGGGGTAGACCCGGCTGGCAGGTGACAGGGAAACCAGGCGGCCATCAACCAGCGGCAGCAAGGCCAGGTTGACCGATCGGTAGAAGAGCGGGATAGGGTCCAACAGGCCGGTCTGCAGGGATGCGGCCAGCAGCCGGGAGCCGTCGGTCAAGAGACTCAGGGCGGTCCAGGCGATGGCGATCAAGACAACACCGCTCGCCCAGCGCTTCCCCGATTTGTTTTGCCGGCGGGCCGCAGCGGCCCCCAGCAGCAGCAGGCCGGCGACAATCGCGGCCAAAAGCGGCGGCGAGGCCATGGAAGCCTTCAGCAGGCGACCCAAGAGATCGCCGGCCGCAGCGCCCAGCAGGAAGAGCAGGATGAGGTATTTGACGCGTTGGCCCCGGTGGTAGCGGTTGGCTGCGATCATCGCCGAGGGCTTGCGGCCGCGGTTGGCGACCCATCCCACGGCCTGGTGCAAGGCCCCGAACGGGCAGAGCCAGCCGCAGAAAAAGCGACCCAGCAGAATGGTCAAGATCACGGTCACCAGGCCCCACAACAGACCGGCATAAAGGCTGCCGGTGACCAGGAGGGTGCCCAGACCGACCAGCGGGTCCAGCTCAATCAACCAGCCCACCGGCCACCCGCGCAGTTGCCACCACTGCTCGCCCAGGGTGGAGACGATGCAGAACCACAGGAAGAGCAGGAAGAAGAAGATCTGGCTGATGCGTCTGGCGGTCACGATTTTCATAACAGCGGTCTCAATCGCGCCTCAGGTCTGGATCTCTTGCAGATCCAGAGACCGGTAGTCGGCCGTGCCGGCCCCGATGCTTTGCGCTTTGGCGATAAAGGCCAGGTCTGCGGCCGTCCGGCCCAGCAGCGCGGCGCCGACGGCGTCGGCGGCCACCGGATCGGTGCTCACGATCAGGGTGCCGGTGGGTTTGAGATCCGACAGCGACCCCCCGGTGGGCCCGTTGGTCATCATGGTCTGGATGCCGTCCAAGACCACCAGCGTGGGCCTGATCATCATGGCCAATTCCTGGATGATGGTGTGGATGTCCTGGTGAAAGATGTTGCGCCGCCCTCCCAGCAGGCCGTACCAGTTTTTCAGGGTCATGGAGGCGCCGCTGCGGTGGTGATCTTTAACCGGGGCCAGGCCGATGATGCGGTCCGCCCGCGCCAGGGGGGCATACAGAACCGGCCAGTCCCGGATCAAGCGCCCGCCGTCCACACTGTAGCGCTCAAACAAGGCGTCGCGGGGCAACACCACATCGGCACCGGCCTGACGGGCCGCCGCCTCGATGCCGGTGAGCGCGAAGCAGGAGGCCGGGTCATTGATGGGGTTGTCGGTAACGGTTACCCGCGACGCGCCGGCGTCGCGGCACAGTCGCACCACGGCCGCGACCAGATCCGGATGGGAGGTGGCCCCCAGGCTCGGCGGTGAGGCGAAGGCGGCGTTGACCTTGAGCAGCACGTGTTCGCCGGGTTTGACGAACGCATTCATGCCCCCCAGGGCCGCAAAAGCCTGCTGGACGGCTATTGTTCGGTCCATTCCCCGGGCGATGCAGATCCTGCCCTGCATTGCGGCCAGCGAAAAATCGGGGATCCGCAGCGCTGCGCCGGCGTCGGAAACGCCATCGGGTCCCTTGCCATCGTAAAACCCTATCCCCAGGGCACCGGCAGCCGCCACCGACAGCCCCGCCCGGGTGCAGCGGGTCAGAAATTCACGTCGGTTCAGGGTGGAATCAGCCGTCATGCAACAGTCCCCCATGGGCGCCAGGTTTTGGGATTATGGGTTGAAGACCCGGCACCCGACATCGAATGTTGCCGGCGCATACCGGGATATGCGCCGGCGGATGTAACGCCGGTGACGGGCCAAAAGACAAGCAAGCTGTGGAATTATTTTTTGCCGGGGCCCTCAGGCTCAGACAGCCACAGGGCCTTTTGCGCCGGCTGCTGTGATGCTCGGCCCGGGACGACGGGACATGAAACGCCGGCCGCATCAGGTACGCTCACCGCTTCAACTCCCCGCCTTCCAGATGCCCGGCCAATTGCCTGGCCAGCTTGCCGGCCGCCTCCAGGCTGCCGGCTTCGTGGACACCTGCCAGATAGCGGCCTTGGCTGAAGACGATTTCATAGGTGTCGAAAAACTGCAGAACGCTGGCGCCCGCGACGGGGGGCGGGCCGTCCAGGATGATGGCGCCGTAGGAAACCAATGTTTGCCGGTATTCAAGGGCCAGTGCGGATGCAGCCTCAGGGGTTGGCCGCGGGGAGACAAAGGCCGTCAAGGGGGTGGC